>NZ_JBSHGZ010000057.1:0-45788 GCF_053618075.1 Embleya sp. NPDC055664 | reverse complement strand
GGATGCACGGCAGCCAGCCGCCGCCGGTGTAGGCGCTGTTGTCGGTGTACGACGGCACCAACCGCTCACGCAACGACGTCGGCGGCCGATCCCGAAACCCGAACCGAGCCAGTGACCACGCCCAACCACGCGGCTCCGGACGTGCGGTCCCCGTGTCGCCGGGGGACTCCGCATCCCCCTGGGGGGCATGCTTTCGGGTCGGCTGATCGGTCGCCACGTCACTCGTCACCGGAGCATCGTATTGACGCGCGGGCGAGACCGGGCGCGCGAAAGGAGAGGATGGCCGCGTGGAACACGAACAGCACACCTCTCAGAGCGGCGTACTCGTACTGGCCGGCACCCCCATCGGCGACGTCGGCGACGCGCCCGCGCGCCTCGCCGCGGAGCTGGGCACGGCCGACGTGGTGGCCGCCGAGGACACCCGCCGGCTGCGCAGACTGGCCGGCGCGCTCGGCGTCGAGGTGCCGGGGCGCGTGGTGTCGTACTTCGAGGGCAACGAGGCGGCGCGCACCCCGGACCTGGTCCGGGCGTTGCGCGAGGGCAAGCGGGTGCTCCTGGTCACCGATGCCGGGATGCCGTCGGTGTCCGACCCCGGCTATCGCCTGGTCGAGGCCGCGGTGGCGGAGGACATCCGGGTGACGGCCGTACCGGGACCGTCGGCGGTGCTGACCGCGCTGGCCCTGTCCGGTCTGCCGGTGGACCGGTTCTGCTTCGAGGGCTTCCTGCCCCGCAAGGCCGGGGAGCGGTCCCGACGCCTGGCCGAGTTGGCCGCCGAGCCGCGCACGATGGTGTTCTTCGAGGCGCCGCACCGGCTCGCCGAGTCGCTGGCGGCGATGGCCGAGGCGCTGGGCGCCGAACGGCGCGGCGCGGTGTGTCGCGAGTTGACCAAGACGTACGAGGAGGTCCGCCGGGACACCCTGGCCGAACTCGCCGTGTGGGCGGAGCCGGGTGTGCGCGGCGAGATCACCGTGGTGGTCGCGGGCGCGCCGCCGGCCGACCCGTCGCAGCTCGGTCCGGCCGACCTCGTCGCGCTGGTGGCCGGACGCGAGGCCGCCGGACAGCCGCGCAAGGAGGCGATCGCGGCGGTGGCCGCGGAGGTCGGCGTGCCCAAGCGCACGGTCTTCGACGCGGTGGTGGCGGCCAAGGCGACCAAGTAGCCCGGGCCCCGGGCTGCCGCGGGGCACCCGGCCGAGCCGGTTGCCCGACCCGAGGCGACCGGCCCGCCCGAGCCGTCCGGCCCCCGGCGATCCGTCCGCCCGGCCGCCCCGGCGGAGCACACGCCCCCACGCTCCGAACGCCCCACCCCACCCACCCGGAACGCTGTGTGCACGATCCGCGACAGCACGTGCCCGCTCCGTCCGCGCAAGCGCACGGCGCGACGGTCAAGCGCGTGCAACGGGCAGGTAGGGCGCTGCACTCGATCGGGTGATGAGTCTTTCGGAATATCAATATTCCGTAGTGCCCCCCGTCAAGGAACCGTTCGGGTCGATACGTCACCGCCCCCTCGGGCATTCCATGGATACCGGTCACGGGAAGCCCTCGAACCAGTCGGCGGGCCCACCCGTGTGAGGAGGTCGTCATGGAGAACCCGACGGTGGTGCACGAGTCCTACTCCTTCGTCTGTATGTCGTGTGGTCGAGGCTGGGAACGCGACTACGAGATTCACCACGCGACCGATCTGCACGGATTGCGACTGTGCCGTTACTACTCGGAGGGGACCCTTGTGCCGTCCCCGTTCACCAAGCCGGCGTGCGAGCACTGCGACGGCACCCGGCTGCGGATACTGCCCGCCGGACGGGTCGCCTCGGTCGCCGGCACGCCCAGGCCGGTCAAGCCGGTGAAGGCCGTCAAGCCGATCAAGGCCGCGAAGCCGGACAAGGTGCCCGCCCCGCGCGGCGCCTCGCGGTGGCACCTGCCCTCGCTGCACCGCTCCGCCTGACCCCCGTCCGGCCCGCCCGGACGCCGCCGTCCGCCCCCGGGGATACTCGGGGGCGGACGGCGTCCCGCCGGCCGTAGGATTCCGGGTATGGCGGCCACTGGAACCACTGAACACACTGCGGGCGAGCGCACGAAGGCGTTCTATGTCACAACGCCCATTTACTACGTAAATGACGCCCCGCACCTGGGCCACGCCTATACGACCGTCGCAGGCGACGTGCTCACCCGCTGGCACCGCCAGCGCGGCGAGAAGGTGTGGTTCCTCACCGGCACGGACGAGCACGGTCAAAAGATCATGCGCACGGCCGAGGCGAACGGGGTCACTCCGCAGGAGTGGTGCGACAAGCTGGTCACGGAGGCGTGGAAGCCGCTGTGGGAGCACCTGGAGATCGCCAACGACGACTTCATCCGCACCACCGAGCTGCGACACACCGCCCGGGTCCAGGAGTTCGTCCAGGACCTGTTCGACAAGGGCGAGATCTACAAGGGTGGCTACGAGGGCCCGTACTGCGTCGCGTGCGAGGAGTACAAGGCGCCGGGTGACCTGCTCGACGGCGAGGACGGGCAGAAGTTGTGCCCCATCCACAAGCGCCCGGTGGAGATGCTCAAGGAGGAGAACTACTTCTTCAAGCTCTCCGAGTACGGTCCGCGCCTGCTGGAGTTCTACGAGGCCAACCCCGACTTCATCCAGCCGGCGTCGGCCCGCAACGAGGTGCTGCAGTTCGTCCGGCAGGGCCTGCAGGACCTGTCCATCTCGCGGTCCACGTTCGACTGGGGCATCCCGGTGCCGTGGGACCCGAAGCACGTCATCTACGTGTGGATCGACGCGCTGCTCAACTACGCCACCGCCGTCGGCTACGGCGCGGACCAGGCGAAGTTCGAGCAGACCTTCCCGGCCGACGTGCACCTGGTCGGCAAGGACATCCTGCGCTTTCACGCGGTGATCTGGCCCGCGATGCTGATGGCCAACGGCCTGCCGGTGCCCGGACGGGTGTTCGCGAACGGCTGGCTGATGGTCGGCGGCGAGAAGATGAGCAAGTCGAACCTGACCGGCATCTCGCCGCGGCAGCTCACCGACCACTTCGGCGTCGACGCCTACCGCTACTACTTCCTGCGCGCGATCCAGTTCGGCCAGGACGGGTCGTTCTCGTGGGAGGACTTCTCCGCGCGGTACACCTCCGAGCTGGCCAACGACTTCGGCAACCTGGCCTCGCGCGTGGCGGCCATGGTCGGCAAGTACTTCGACGGCGCGCTGCCCGCCTCCACCGCCGACGGGGACGCCGAGGGTGTGCTGCACAGCGCGCTGATCGAGACGGTCTCGCTCGCCGACGACCGGGTCCGCGCGCTCGACTTCCAGGCCGGTCTGGACGCCGTGTTCGGCTACGTGAAGCTGGTCAACGGCTACATCACGGAGCAGGAGCCGTGGAAGGTGGCCAAGGACGACAGCCCCGAGGGTCGGGCCCGGCTGGCCACGATCCTGTACACCTCCGCCGAGTCGCTGCGTGCGCTCGCCGTGCTGCTCAACCCGGTGATGCCGGAGACCGCGCACAAGTTGTGGGACTCGCTCGGCGCCGAGGCCCACCTGGGCGCGCTCGACGCGCAGCACGTGCAGGACGCGGGCCGCTGGGGGCAGTTGCCCGAAGGGGCCGTGGTCACCAAGGGCGCGGTGTTGTTCCCGAGGCTGGAAGAGAAGAAGGCGGACGCGTAGGTGAGCAAGCGCAAGCGGCGGGACGGCGGGCCTCGGGACACCACCCCGCCGCCCGCCCCGGATCCGCTGCGGGTGCCGGTCTGGGACGCGCACACGCATCTGGACCTCCAGGACACGACGCCCGCCGACGCGTTGTCGGCCGCCGCCGCGGTCGGCGTGGACACCCTCGTCCAGGTCGGCATCGACGTACCGTCCTCGGTCTGGGCGGCGCGCACGGCCGCCGCGCACGAGCGGGTACACGCCACCGTGGCGCTGCACCCGAACGAGGCGCCGCGGATCGTGCTCGGCGACCCCGACGGATGGTCCGGACAGCGGCGCCCGCCCGGCGGGGCGGCCGCCCTGGACGCGGCGATCGCCGAGATCGACCGGCTCGCCGCGCTGCCGCACGTGCGCGGGGTCGGCGAGACCGGCCTGGACTACTTCCGCACCGGCGACGAGGGAGTGGCGACCCAGCAGGAGTCGTTCCGCCGGCACATCGAGATCGCCAAGCGGCATCGCAAGCCGCTGGTGATCCACGACCGCGAGGCGCACGCCGACGTGTTGCGGATCCTGGCCGAGGAGGGCGCCCCGGAACGGGTCGTCTTCCACTGCTTCTCGGGTGACGCCGAGATGGCGAAGACCTGCGCCGAGCACGGCTACGTGATGTCCTTCGCGGGCAATGTGACCTACCCCAGCGCGCAGCCGCTGCGCGACGCGCTGACGGTGGCCCCGACCGAGCTGATCCTGGTCGAGACCGACGCGCCGTTCCTGACCCCGGTGCCCTACCGGGGCCGCCCCAACGCGCCCTACCTCGTGCCGATCACGGTGCGGGCGATGGCCGAGGTCAAGGGCCTGGCCGAGGACGAGTTGGCCGCCGCGCTCGCGGCCAACGCCGAACGCGCGTTCGCGCCCGCGTAGTTGCCCCACCGGCCCGCCGCGGGCCGGTGCGGGCCGCCGCCCGTCACCCGGACGACCGGGCGGCGGCCGGCACGCGTCCCGGGCCGGTGTACAGTCCGGTGCTCGTCGGGCGGAACCTCGGCCCGCACCCGGGATCACACCCCCGGACCCGACCCCCGGAATCCCCTCAGGAGCACCCTTGAGTCGTTCCGCCGGCTCCGCCCGCAGGCGTACCTCCGCCCGGGCGGGCCGGGGCGGCAGCCGCCCCGGCCCGTCCCTGCGCTCGCTCGTCCCGCAGGCCCTGGTGGTCGCCGTCCTGGTCGGCGGCACCACCGCCTTCGTCGCCTACGACAAGACGGTCAAGCTCGTCGTGGACGGCGAGGAGCGCACCGTGCACACGTTCGCCTCCGACGTCTCCGGGCTGCTCGACCGCCAGGACGTCAAGGTCGGCGAGCACGACATCGTCGCGCCCGGCCGCAAGGCGGGCATCGAGGACGGCGACCGCATCGCGGTGCGCTACGGCCGCCTGCTGACCCTGACCGTCGACGGCCGGCCGCAGCAGGTCTGGGTGACCGCGAAGTCGGTGTCCGAGGCGCTGGAGCAGGTCGGGGTGCGGGCGGACGGCGCCTACCTGTCCGTCTCGCGCGATCTGCCGATCGGCCGGCAGGGGCTCAACCTGGACGTGCGCACCGAACGCGCGATCACCTTCCTGGTCGACGGCAGGACCATCCCGCTGCGGACCAACGCGGCCACCGTGCAGGCCGCCCTGGAGCAGGCGGGCATCGCGATAGGGCCGCAGGACCGGATGGACGTGCCGACCGACGCGTATCCGCAGCAGGGGCAGACCATCTCGATCCTGCGGGTCACCGGCAGCACGGTCACCAAGGACGAGAAGCTTCCGTTCAAGACGGTCAAGCAGGACGACCCGACCCAGTTCAAGGGCACCGAGGAGGTCGCCACCAAGGGCGTGACCGGGCTGAAGCAGATCACCTACTCCTACGAGACGATCAACGGCGTCAAGCAGGAGCCGCGCAAGGTCTCGGAGAAGGTGATCAAGGAGCCGGTCACCCAGATCGTCAAGGTCGGCACCAAGGAGATGCCGAACTCGGTGGCCGGGGCCGACCAGCTCAACTGGAACGCGCTCGCGCAGTGCGAGTCGGGCGGCCGGGCGAACGTGGTGGACGGGTCGGGGACCTATCACGGGCTCTACCAGTTCGACGCGCAGACCTGGCAGTCGATGGGCGGTACCGGGGTGGCCAGCCAGGCACCCGCGTCCGAGCAGACATATCGGGCAAAGCTCATGTATGTCCAGCGCGGGGCGAGTCCGTGGCCGCTGTGCGGCAGTAGGCTCTTCTCGTGAGTGATCTTCCCGCGGGACCGGGACTCCTCGGTGCCGCGGACATCCGTGCGCTCGCCGAGGCCCTGGGTGTGCGCCCGACCAAGCAGCTCGGCCAGAACTTCGTGATCGACGCCAACACGGTGCGCCGCATCGTGCGCACCGCCGGGGTGCGGCCCGACGACGTGGTCGTCGAGATCGGTCCCGGCCTGGGCTCGTTGACCCTGGCCCTGCTCGAAAGCGCCGCGCGAGTGGTCGCGATCGAGATCGACCCGGTCCTGGCCCGGCACCTGCCGACCACGATCGCGGCCCGCATGCCGGAGCGGGCGGCCGATTTCGCGCTGGTGCACGCCGACGCCATGACGGTCGCCGAGCTGCCCGGCCCGGCGCCCACCGCGCTGGTGGCGAACCTGCCCTACAACGTCTCGGTGCCGGTGTTGCTGCACATGCTCCAGACGTTCCCCTCGCTCGATCGACTCCTGGTGATGGTGCAGTCCGAGGTGGCCGACCGGCTCGCGGCCACGCCCGGCGGCAAGGTGTACGGGGTGCCGTCGGTCAAGGCCGCCTGGTACGCGGACGTCAAACGCGCGGGCGCGATCGGCCGCAACGTGTTCTGGCCCGCGCCCAACGTCGACTCCGGCCTGGTGTCGTTCGTCCGCCGCGATCCGCCGCCGACCACCGCGACCCGCGCGGAGGTGTTCGCGGTGGTGGACGCGGCCTTCGCGCAGCGGCGCAAGACGCTGCGCGCGGCGCTGGCGGGCTGGGCCGGCTCGGCGGCCGGGGCCGAGGAGGCGCTGCGCGCCGCCGGGATCGACCCGCGCACGCGCGGCGAGGCGCTGGGGGTGGCGGAGTTCGCCCGGATCGCCGAGCACCGGCCCGACAGCCGGCCCGACAACCGCCCCGCCGGCGCCCCGAACGAGCCCCGCGACTGAGGGCCGGGTGCCGCCGTCGATACCATCGGCGACGGTGCCGGGGAGTTCGCACGGCCCGCGTCCGAAGAGGCCCGACAGGGCCACGAAGGAGTTCCACCAGCCGTGTCTTCCGTTACCGTCAGCGTTCCCGCGAAGGTCAATCTGCAGCTCGCGGTCGGTGGCGTGCGGCCCGACGGCTTCCACGAGCTGGTCAGCGTCTTCCACGCCGTGTCGCTGTACGACGAGGTTTCCGTCACGTCGGCGGACCGGCTCACGGTGACCTGTGAGGGCGAGGGCGTCGGCGATGTCCCGCTGGACCACAACAACCTGGCCGCGCGCGCGGCGATCCTGCTCGCCGACCGGCTCGGCCGCGAGCCGAACGTGGGCATCCACATCCGCAAGGGCATCCCGGTCGCGGGCGGCATGGCCGGCGGCAGCGCGGACGCCGCGGCCACGCTGCTCGCGTGCGACACGCTGTGGCGCGGCGACACCCCGCGCCCGATGTTGCGCCGGCTCGGCGCGGAGCTGGGCAGCGACGTACCGTTCTCCGACCTGGGCGGGACCGCGATCGGCACCGGGCGGGGCGAGCGGCTGGCGTCGGTGCCGACCACGGCGCGCTTCCACTGGGTCTTCGCGCTCGCCGACGGCGGGCTGTCCACGCCCGCCGTCTACGGCGAGTGCGACCGGCTGCGCGAGCTGGCCGGCGAGCCGGTCGGGCCGCCGGAGCCGCGGGCCGAGCTGATCGCCGCGCTGCGGGCGGGCGACGCGCGCGCGCTGGGCGCGAACCTGGTCAACGATCTGCAACCGGCCGCACTGTCCCTGCGGCCCGCGCTGGCCGCGACGCTCGCGGCGGGCATGGCCGCGGGCGCCGTCGGCTCGCTGGTCTCCGGCTCCGGACCCACCTGCGCGTTCCTGGCGCCGGATCGGGAGACGGCCCGGCTGGTGGCCGAGCGGCTGACCGGATCGGGCACCTGCCGGGCCGCGCGGGTCGCGTTCGGCGCGGTGCCCGGGGCCCGGGTACTGCCGCGCCGGGTCGTTCCGGTGGAGCGCGAGAACACGGTGTAGTGGAGACCGTTAGTCTTGGTCGAATGCGAGCGTTGCGGTATGGCGGTTCGGTCTGATGGCGAACCTGGTCAATCTTGAGTCAGTCGGCAAGGCGTACGTCATGCGCACCCTGCTCGACGAAGTGTCCCTCGGCGTGGCCGAGGGCGACCGGATCGGGGTCGTGGGTCGCAACGGTGACGGCAAGACCACGCTGATCCGGGTGATGGCCCAGCGGGAACCGGTCGATTCGGGCCGGGTCACCCACGTGGGCGGGCTCAGCCTGGGCATCCTCAGCCAGCAGGACGACCTCGACCCGACGGCCACCGTACGGCGCGAGATCGTCGGCGACCGGCCCGAGCACGAGTGGGCGGGCGACGCGCGCATCCGCGACGTGCTGACCGGGCTGTTCGGCGGGTTGTCCATGCCCGGCTTCGAGAGCGGCATCGACTCGGTGATCGGCCCGCTGTCCGGCGGCGAGCGGCGCCGGATCGCGCTGGCCAAGCTGCTGATCGAAGAGCACGACCTGATCATCCTCGACGAGCCGACCAACCACCTCGACGTCGAGGGCATCGCCTGGCTGGCCGGACACCTCAAGACCCGGCGCTCCGCGCTCGTCGTGGTCACCCACGACCGCTGGTTCCTGGACGAGGTCTGCACCCGCACGTGGGACGTGCAGGGCGGCAAGGTGCACGACTACGAGGGCGGCTACTCGGCGTACGTCCTGGCCCGCGCCGAGCGCGCGCGGATCGCGAGCACCGAGGAGACCAAGCGGCAGAACCTGGTCCGCAAGGAGCTGGCCTGGCTGCGCCGCGGCGCCCCCGCGCGCACCTCCAAGCCCAAGTTCCGGATCGAGGCGGCGAACGAGCTGATCGCCGACGAACCGCCGCCGCGCGACACCCTCGCGCTGCGCGGCTTCGCCAACGCGCGCCTGGGCAAGACCGTGTTCGAACTGCTCGACGTCCGGATCGAGGCGGGCCCCAAGACCCTCCTGGAGCACCTGACCTGGAACCTGGGCCCGGGCGACCGGATCGGCCTGGTCGGGGTCAACGGCGCGGGCAAGACCTCGCTGCTGCGCGCGCTCAAGGACGCGGCCTACGAGGACCGCCAACCCGCCGCGGGCAAGATCGTGGTCGGGCGCACCGTCAAGCTCGCCTACCTCTCCCAGGAAGTCGTCGAACTGCCGGGCACGCTGCGCGTGTTGGAGGCGGTCTCCCAGGTGCGCGAGCGGGTCGAGATCGGCAAGGGCAAGGAGCTGACCGCCGGTCAGCTGTGCGAGCAGTTCGGCTTCACCGGCGAGAAGCAGTGGACGCCCGTTTCCGACCTGTCCGGTGGCGAGCGGCGCCGGTTGCAGCTGCTGCGGTTGCTGATGGACGAGCCGAACGTGCTGTTCATGGACGAACCGACCAACGACCTCGACATCGAGACGCTGACCCAGCTGGAGGACCTGCTCGACGGCTGGCCGGGCTCGCTGGTGATCGTCAGCCACGACCGCTACTTCGTCGAGCGCACCACCGACACGGTGCTCGCGCTGCTCGGCGACCGCACGTTGCGGATGTTGCCGGGCGGCATCGAGGAATACCTCCAGCGCCGGCACGCCGTCGTCGAGGCGGGTGCCACGGCCGCCGCGCCGGTCCGCCGCAGCGGTGGGGACACCCGGGCGGCGAAGAAGGAACTCCAGCGGGTCGAGCGGCAGTTGACCAAGCTGGCCGACCGGGAGAAGAAGGTGCACGACGGCCTGGCCGAGCACGCCACCGACTTCGACAAGGTCTCCGCGCTCGACGCCGAACTGCGCGCGATCCGGGACGAGCGGGACGAGTTGGAGATGCGCTGGCTGGAACTGGCCGAAGAGGCCGAATAGTTCGTAGCGGGAGACCCGGCGATGGGATATGTCGGGTATTCCGCCCGTTCGTGGTTCACCGAATCGATACCCGGTCACCGTCCGAAGCGAGGGTTTACCCCGTACCCATCGGTCATATCGGCTGGGTAGTCTGGGGACTACTGATACGGGTGCGCCGCGATGCGCCGCCTCGGATGTGGGGCACGCGCGGTGTGTTGGTAACTAGCTGCGTGGTGACGGGGTGAGGTATCGGCTCCACGCACGGGGGAGTGTGGCAGATGGTGCTCATTGCGGATATCGGTGACGGCGGGCCCGTAGGGGTCTCGTCGTCGGACATGCAGGCGCTGTCCGTCGGTCTGGAATCGATGGTGCAGTTCCAGAAGGACGTCCAGCGCGCGCTGGACGACCTGGACGCATCCACCGCGGCACCGCACAAGCTGGTGGACAACCGCGTCGAGCTGGACGCCTCGGGCAACTTCGGCGAGGCGATCCGGCTGTGGTCGGCCTACGTCGACGTGCGCTCGGAGCTGATCGACCTGTCGACGCAGCTCAAGCGCCAGATCGAGGCGATGCAGATGACCGTCCAGTACGTGCAGGGCACGTACGAGGGCAACGAGGCGGAGTTCACCGCCAAGTACAAGGCTCTGCAACAGGACTACGCGAACAACGCGCCGGCTCCCGCGCCGCCGGCGAAGACCCCCTGAGCGGGGTCCGATTCGACGTGACGGGAACTACGGGGACGGGGTGACGTGATGGTTGCGGATGCGGGCGGTGGCGGTGGGTGGGGAGATGGTCCCACCAAGTTCGACGAGTTTTCGCACGAGGCGCTGAAGAAGATGATCGACGGCGCGCGACCCGCCGAACTGACGGCATCGGGAAAGGCGTTGCTCGATGCCAAGGAGACGCTGGAGACGCTGACGACGGCGTTGGAGACGCGGATCAGCCGACTGGAGTGGAAGGGCAAGTCGGCCGACGGCTTCCGCGACTGGGCCGGGAAGGTCATGGTCGCGACGCGCAAGTTCGCCGAGCACTCGGGCGCGGTCGGCACCGCGATGGACCACGCGGGCAGCGAGTTGAGCTTCGCGCTGCTGACCATGCCGGAGGTGCCGGCGAACGCCAAGGTCATCGTGGACAGCAACGGTGACAAGAAGCTGCTGTGCCAACCCGGCGACAGCCCCGACAAGAAGGTCCTGGTCGAGTCGGCCAAGACCGAGTTGGAGAAGGCGCGCCAGGAGGCCATCCGGCGGATGGAGAGCCTGGGCAGCACCTACACGGTGACCACCGAGACGCTCGCCAAGGCACCGGCGGTGGAATTCCCGCCGCTGCCCGCGCTGCCGCAGGTGACGCACAAGGGGGGCGGCGGTACGACCGGCGACCCCCGGCGGACCGGCAACAACTCGACGGTGCGGACCACGACCGGCCGTGACGGCGGGACGCTGATCCCCGGGCACGGGCCCAACGGGGACGGCGGCGTGGTGTACTCCGGCTCCGACGGCTCGGGTTCGGGCGGCTCGGGGTCCGGGGGCGTCGGGGGTTCCGGTGGCTACGTGCCGCCGGTCGGTACCGACCTCCAGGGCACCGGCCCGTTCCAGAACGGGCCCACGCCGGTGTTGGACGGTCCCCCCGGCCCCACGGGTCCCGGTCTGCCCGGTCCCGGTGGCAGCGGTCCCTTCCAGCAGAATCCGCCCGGTGGTCTGCCCGGCGGCTTCCCGCCGGCGTCGGGCGGCGGCAAGGTCGGCATTCCGCCCGGTGGCAAGACCGGGATCACCAAGGCCCAGTTGACCTCGAACCCGCTTCCCGGCAACGGGCGCAACCCCAACGTCCAGTCCTCGACCGAGCCGGTCAGCGGCGGTCGGCCCTTCGGACGCGGCCCGGGTGGCGGCGGTGGCGGCGAGCACCCGTCCGGCGGTCGCCTTGGCGGCAAGCCAGGGGGCGCGGGTGGGCGCCGGTTCACCGGGCAGAGCGGTGGCGTGGTCGGCGGCACTCCGCGTACCGCGAGCGGGGCGGGCCAGTTCTCCTCCGGCGGCACCGGTCTGGCCGGTCGGGCCGGCGCGGGTGCGGGCGGTCGGGCCGGCGCCGGTCGCGGCGGGATGCGCGGCGGCGGGATGGGCGCGGGCGGCGGGGAGCGCGACCAGCGCAACCGGCGGCAGCGCGCCGACTACCTGCGCGAGGAGGAGGAGACGTGGGTGGGCGACCGCACCGCGGCTCCGCCGGTGGTGGATTGATCGGTCGGTAGGACTCGGGATCGGCCCCATCCGCGTGTGTCGCGGGTGGGGCCGATTTTCGTGCCCGGGAACGGAACGGGTGGGGCTCGGACTTCGTGCTCGGCAACGGACCGGGTGGGCCCCGGACTTCGTGCCCGGGGAACAGAAGGGGACGTGGCGGAGGCGGGTGGCGTTCCCTCGCGCAAACGGCAAACACCAAACTCTCGGGCGTTTGGGCAAAACCGCGACGGCGGCCCGAGGCGGGCCGTACGCTGAATCCCGAGTGCCGGTGGTTGCCTGCGCGGCTGTTGGTCCACCCGATGCGCCTGGGCCGCAAGTGACGCCGTGATCGTGGGGCCGTCGGGGGTTGTGGGGGCAATAGGGGCAGTTGCGTACGACCGCCGGGGTGGGCGTGGTGCGACGAGGCGGGACGCCTGGCTGCACCGGCGGGTCGGTGCCGCGTGTGGTCGGTGCACGATCCGAGGCCGATCACGCTGCTCCTGACCGAGGGGGGCTTGATGGGTCGGAGTTCGGCAGCGACGGACATATCCGGAGCGGGTCTGCGGACCCTGGTCGTGGGGGCCGGGTCGGCGGGCAGCGCGTTGGCGAGGGATCTTTTGCGGACGCCCGAATTCGGGTTGCGTCCGATCGGATTTCTCGACGACGATCCCGAAAAGGACGGGGTCCGGGTCGCCGACGCGGACAATCCACAACATCTGCTTCCGGTCCTGGGCGGTCTCGACGCCCTGACCGACGTGGCATTGGAGCACGGCATCGAGGTGGTCGTCCTGGCCATCCCGGGCCTTCCGCACGAGGAGTTTCGCAAGGTCGCCGCCGGCGCGGCCGCGATCGGCGCCGCCGTGCGGTATCTGCCGTCCTTCCTGGTCGCGTTGCGGCGCGATGTGGTCGGCAGCGACATGCGCATGCTCGACGTCAACCGGCTGATCGGTCGGCAGGAGCTGCACGTGGTCTCGGCGTCGGTGCGCGAGGTGATCGCGGGGCGCCGGGTGCTGATCACCGGCGCCGGCGGCTCGATCGGCAGCGAGCTGTGCCGGCAGGTGTACGGCTTCGGACCGAGCCGGATGTACATGCTCGACCACGACGAGTCCAACCTCCACCGGTTGCAACTCGACGTGTGGGGCGAGGCGTTGCTCGACGACGAGTCGTTGGTCATCGCCGACATCCGGGATCGGCCGCGGATCGAGCAGCTCTTCCACGAACTCAAGCCGGAGGTGGTCTTCCACGCCGCCGCGCACAAGCACCTGCCGCTGCTGGAGCGGCATCCGTGCGAGGCGGTGAAGTCCAATGTGCTGGGTACGGAGAACCTGGTCCGGGCGGCCCTGGACATCGGGGTCGAGCGCTTCGTGCTGATCTCCACCGACAAGGCGGCGGATCCGGTCTCGGTACTCGGCGCCACCAAGCGGCTGGCCGAGCTGATCGTGCAGGCGAACACGCAGGCGCCCGGGGTGTTCGCGGGCGTGCGGTTCGGCAACGTGCTGGGCAGCCGCGGCTCGCTGCTGTCCGTACTGGCCGAGCAGTTGCGCGCCGGCGGCCCGGTCACCGTCACCCATCCCGACGTCACCCGGTTCTTCATGACCATCGAGGAGGCCGTCGGGCTGGTCCTGGAGGCGGGTCGGATGGCCCAGGGCGGGGAGATCTTCGTCCTCGACATGGGCGAGCCGGTACGGATCGTGGACCTGGTGCACAAGTTCGCCGAACAGGTGAACCTGCCCGACGTGCCGATCCGGTTCACCGGTCTGCGGCCCGGCGAGAAGCTCAACGAGGCGCTGTTCGCCGCCGGCGAGGAACGACTGCCCACCGAGCATCGGCGGATCCAGGCGACGGTGCCGCCGGGCCAGGCCCTGGACGCGGTGGTTCGGCTGCCGGAGCTGTACGAGGCGGCGGCGGTCAACGACACCAGGGCGGTGCGGGCGCTGCTGTCCGAACTGCTGCCGGGGTACACGACACCGGCGCCGAGCGTGGTCGAGGTGGTGTCCGCGCCGTATCCGGACGACTTCTAGACGATTTCCGAACACCGTTGGGACGGTAATCCCGTGACCGGTGGGGTGTGAGGCGCAGTACGGTGGCGGTGAGGCCCCTGTGCTGCGAAAGGCGGATCCTCCGTGATCGACCCCGAACTGAAGACGGCCCTGGACGCGATGCTCGGCGACCCGGAGCACTGGGTGCATGTGGGCACGGTGACCCCGACGGGGGAGCCGCACGTGACCCCGGTGATGCTGGCGTACGACGACGAGTACCTCTACCTCAGCCTCACCGGTCGCACCAAGAAGGCGAACCTGGAACACGATCCGCGGGTATGTCTGTCGATGGCGCGCGATGGCGACATCGCGCACGTCATCGTGTGGGGCGAGGTCGCCATGCGCGAGGACGAATGGGCGCAGGAGCGCTGGGAATTCGCGATGCGGCACATCCTGGGCGAGGCGGGGCTGGCGCAACAGCAGCGCCCGCTGTCCCGGGAGGGCACCAGCCTGGGCGTGGTCACCCCCAAGCGCTGGCGGGTGTTCGGTCTGGGTCCGGGGCCGGGATCATGACGTCGCTTCGGCGACGCCGGGCCGCCTCCTCGTCCACGGCGTGTTGGATCCCCGCCTGGGCGAACAACACCGAGGCCACGTAGCACGGCAGGGCGATCAACCCGGCGACCGGCACCACGTCCTCGGCCCGCATCAGGCCCATGGCGATCCCGAACAGCGCGAGGATCAGCGGCAACCAGCGCCGCCATGCGGCGAGTTCGTACATCCGGACAACCGTGCCCGCGCGGACGAGAACGCCCCCGCCGGCCACGGAGACGAAGAGAATCGCGAACAACTCCACGCGGAACCAAGCCCTTTCCGGCTTGTGACTGAAAACGATTGATCCCAGCAAACCAGAAGTGGCCGGAAAGTGCCGCCTGTTACGGCGGGAGCGGGCCCTGGGGTTTGGTGGGTGGATGGTGCGGCCGGGGTTCGGCGGCACGGTTCGCTGCTGTCCGGTTTGCCGGGTTCGGTGAGTGGATAGAGTCGAACCGGGAGGCCGTGGTGACAGACGGTACCGACGCGGTGGCGGCGGATGTGTGGACCCTCGATCGACCCGACGGGACCGACCGCACCGGTGCGCCCAGGGAGATGGCGGCGCCGAGTGCCGAACCGACGAACGCATCTCGCGGTGGCGATCGATCGAAGGAACCGACCACGACCGCTCGCCGCACGGGATCACGCACGCCTACGCGGATTTGTTGTGCGGTCTGCTGTGCGCGTGAACGGCGGCGTGGGCCGGCCGCCGGTCCGAGCCGGTCGGCCACGAAGGTCAGGAGGACCGGCATCGTGCCCGCGTCAACGCGTCATTCCCTGCGCCGTCCACACACGGGGTCCGGATCCCATGTCTGGCCGGGTCTCGACGAGTCGTTCGCGCGGCACACGGCTCGGCTGGCGCATACACCGCAGGGCCGGGAGCTGACCCGTTCCCTGGTCCTGCGGGACGGGGTCGCCCAACGGCCGCGCCCACTGGGGCCGCCGCTGTGCCTGCGGCCGGGACTGCGTTCGGAACTGGACGCCTTCCTCGCCGCGTACCACCGGCTGATCGAGACGATCCTGAGCGCGTACGACCACGATCCGCGACTGCGCCGTGTGCTCACCGTGCCCGAGCCGCTGCGCGAGGAGGTCGCCGCGGCGCGCGATCACCGCGTACATCTGATGCGGCTGGATCTGCTGCCCCATCCCGACGGAGGGCTGCGGGTACTGGAGACCAACGCGAACTGCCCCGCCGGGCTCACGGCGGCGGGTCGGGGTCGGGCCGCGTGGCGGGTGCTGCTGACCCGACACGGGGTCGCGCTGCCCGCGCCGCTGCCCGCCGACGTGCCCACCTGGACCGGCAGTTGGCTGGCCGATCTGGCGCTGCGGCACACCGGGGTCCGACCGCGCTCGGTTGCCCTGCTGTGTCCGCGGGGGGCCAATCGCAACGAGATCAACGACTACGAGGCCGGTCTGACGGCGATCGGGATCCGCGTGGTGCACGCCGATCCGCGCGAGCTGCGTACCGGCCCCGGCGGTACCACCGTCGTCGGCGGGGAGCCGATCGCGCACGCCTACGCCAAGATCGCGACCCGGGACCTGCTGCGCATGGGCGCCGACGCGCTGCCGTACCTGCGGGCGGTGCGGAAGCGGAGCCTCTTCGTCCAGAACGGACTGCGCGGCCGATTCCTCGGGGACAACAAGCTCTGCCTGGCCGTGTTGTCGGACCCGCAGTTCGCCGGCCTGTTCGATGCGGCCGACCACCGACGTGTGCGGCCGGCCATCCCTTGGTCACGCAACATCGCGCTGTGCGACGGCGCCGTTCTGCGCGCCGTGGGCCGTGACCGGGAGCGCTACGTCCTCAAGCACCCGCTCGACACGCGAGGTCGCGGGGTCGTCATCGGCCGGGAATCCCCGGACGCCGCCTGGGCCGGCGCGGTGGACCACGCCTGCGAATCCGGCTGGCTGGTCCAGGAGTACGTGCCCGCGCCGCGCGCGCCCGCCACCCCGAACGGGTCGGGCAGACGCCACGACCTCGCCCTCGGCGCCGTCGACGGCCGCCTGGTCTCCGCCTTCGCCCGCACCGGCCACGACGCACGCCTGAACGTGGCGCGCTCGGGCCGGTTGCATCCGGTGTACGTGTGAGGGTGGGTCAGCCGCCTTGGCCGGCGCTGCCCATGGGGCCGACGGTGACGGCGGAGCCGGTGCCGCCGGTGACGGGGAGGGTGGCGGCGCCCGGCCAGGGGATGTCGGCGGCCTTGGTCTCTCCGGGCGGGGTGACCAGCAGGCCGGTGATGCGGACGCCGGAGCCGCCGGAGTCGTTGCTCGGGTAGTGGATGCCGAACGAGATCGAGGTGTCGCGCTTGAGGGTGATGGGGAAGACGGGCTCGCTGGTGCGCTTGGCGGAGATCGGTCCGGCGGTCGTCTTGAGGTCGACGCCGGCGAAGCCGTACATGGAGCAGTCGCCGGCGAGGTTGTTGAGGGTGACGGCGACGGTGCGGTTGCCGTCACCGTCGATGGTGACGTCGTCGGCGAGGAAGCTGAGGTCGTCGGTGCGGCACTTGGCGGGGCCGCCGGAGCCGGACTTGCCGCCGCCGGTGGTGGTGGTGCCGGTGGCCTTGTTCGGCGTGACGGAGGTCTGCCCGGAGTCCTTGACGGTGGAGCCGGAGCCGGAGGAGGTGTTCCCGCCCGCCTGGTTGCCGCCGGTGGTCGAGGATCCGGGTGCGGACGGTTGGGTGACGGCCTGGCCCGCCGGAGCGGCGGCGGGCGGGTTGCCCTGCGCGGCGTTGCCCGAGTCGGTGCCCTGGCATGCCGTCATCATCATCGCGCCGCCGACGACGGCGGCGGAGAGGAGGAAGGCCCTGCTGCGGTTCCCGAACATTGAACGTCCCCTTGGTATCCGGTGATCGAAGCCCGGGGCCGGCGAGGCCCCGCGGTGCTTGCTCGATCACTATTGCGAGGTCGCACGGCCGGGCGATACGGGAGTCGTCGACCCACGACGGCGCTGTCACAGACCGGTGACATGGTCACCAAAGAGAACAGCAAAGCCCGACAGCCCCCGATTCGACCCCACACCAACACCACGTTTGCCCTGGTGACACCCCCCAGGGCGGCTCCCGGCCGCCGGTGTTACAGAAGGTTGGTCGCCCGACGCCGACACCCGAAATCCCACGCCGGCGCTCGCGATCATGTGCAACAGCCCTTCCGGGGCGCCACAATCCGCGCTTCCCCCAAGCCAGTTGTGCTGTCCGCACTCAGCGCGGACGGACTCCGTCGAGAAGCGCACGCCACGCGGCCGGGGGCAGGGTGACTACCGGTCCGTCGACGAGCTTGGAGTCTCGAACTCCGATGGAGCCGAGGTCGGCGACGGCGACGCAGTCTTCGTTTCCACTGTGGCTGCTGGTCTTCCACTGGGCACGCTTGTCCTCGAAGCCCATGCGTTCATCTCCGCTTCCCGGGCCCGCTTCGCGACGAGTTCGATCGACTCGTCCACGGTCAGGGCAGCCGCTTGCAGATGATCGTAGGCCAGCGCGTGGGCGGCGAGACAGGTCGGACGAGAGGTCCAGGAACGACCTGTGAGTCCTTCGAGGTAGACAACGCGATCTCTCCCGAAGTCGTACCAGGTGAACGGTCCGGAGTTGAGACCCGGATGCGCGCCCACATCGTCGGGGAGTACCTGGAGGCGGATGTCGGCTCGCTGCGAAAGCACGACCAGGATGTGACCGAGTTGATCAGCGAGGGTCTGCCACCCACCGACCGGATTGCGAAGCGCCGAATCGTGGACGATGAACCACAACGAGCGTTGCGGGGACGCGGACTTCGTGACATCGCCGAGCCGTTCCACCCGGCGCTTCGTACGACGCAACACCTCGTCCTGTGCCAGGGTCGGTGAACCGGCTCGAATGACGGCGAAGGCGTACTCGAACGTTTGCAGCAGACCGGGAAGCAGGGTCGGCAGGTACGACCGCACAGCTACCGCAGACTGTTCCGCCTCCACCAGTCGCGCGTAGTGTGCGTTCCCGGCCATCTCGTCGGACTCCGTACGCCACCACCCCGGTTGCTCACGACCTTTGAGTTCACGGAAGGCAAGGCCGTCGTCCATCGCCGGATCCGCATCCACCAAGTGCGCCGGGCGCACGAACCCCAGCCGATCCAGTGGCACGCCGAACATGCTTTCCAGCACCCGTACGTAATCGGGCGTCGGCCAGGGCGGGTTCGCCGATTCCCAGCGTCGAACCTGCCGCACGCTCACATCCAGCCGCAGCCCCAACCCCGCCGCGCACTCCCGAAAGGCGGTCGAGAGATGCCGCTGCCCCATCCACCCATGCGCGTATCGTGCGCGAACGAGCGCCGGGTTGCCGGGTTTCGCCGTCATAACGTGCCACCCCCGAGGGCTGCATGAACCAATACCGGCCACGCTACCGCCGATATGGCCACATTTACGCCAGAACCACGATCTGCCCCTCCCCGTCCCCACCACGTCCCCCCGAAGTCCCCACCCGGACAGGTCGGCTGCCGACGGCGGCGGCGACCACAACCCCGACGCCACGCCTCGGCTTGCAGGGTGAGGGGTCGGGTCGGGTCCGCCGGGATGCGTTCCCGGGTGGGTCGGGTACTTCCGGCGGGGGTTGCGCTTGTGGTTTCGGGTGGCTGGTGCGGGGGCGGTCAGAGTTGGTGGTGGGCCGCCGCCGGCGTGCGGCCCCGAGACTTCGGGCTTCCGGCGAGACGGGCGCCTTGCTCGGCGAAAAAGCGACCAACAGCGGCGGGCAGGGAGGGCGCTCGGGTCGAGTTCGCCGGGTGTCCTTCCCGAGGGGGTCGGGGTGTTTCGGGTGTGTTTGGAGGGGAGTTGGGACTCGAAACCGGACGGCGTGGGGTGCCGCAGTCTCGGTGCGCGAGAAAACCGCAGGTCAGTGGGAAGGGAAGCCGTTTCGAGTGCCTCGGGATCCGGTTTCGGCTCCCACTGGGCACTTTCGGTCGGCTCGACAGCCTCCGCGAGGTCGCAGCGCCCGAAGCCGACCCCGACCGGGCAGTTTCGGTCTCCGCACCGGCGTCGAGGAGGCCGGAACACACGAAACCGGCACTCGACGCCCGACCTTTCACCCCGACCCCACAAAACCGCAGGTCACCGAAACCCGAAGCCCACAACCATCGACCGCGATCCGGTTTCGAGCCCCAACTCCCCTCCAAACACACCCGAAACACCCCGACCCCCTCGGGAAGGCCACCCGGCGGACCCGACCCGAGCGCCCTCCCCGTCCGCCGCTGTTGGTCGCTTTCAAGCCGACCAACACACCCGTCTCGCCGGAAGCCCGAAGTCTCGGGCCCCGCACGCCGGTGGCGGCCCATCACCGACTCTGGCCGCCCCCGCACCGGCCACCCGCAGCCTAAAAGCGCGACGCGCGCCGGAAGAACCCGGCCCATTCGGGAACGCACGCCCGGCGGACCCGACCCGAGCGCCCTCCCTGCCCGCCGCTGTTGGTCGCTTTCAAGCCGACCAACACACCCGCCCAGCCGAGACCTCGAAGTCTCGGGGCCCGCACGCCGGCGGCGGCTCACCCCCGACTCTGGCCGACCCCGCACCAGCCACCCGCAATCACAAGCGCAACCCCCGCCGGGAGCACCCGGCCCACTCGGGAAGGCCCCCCGGCGGACTCGACTTGACCGTCCTCCCTGCCCGCCTCTGCCGGTCGGTTTTCGCCGAGCAATACGCTCGCCTTGCCGGACGCCCGGAGTCTCGGGGCCCGCACGCCCGCGGCGACCCGCCCCCCGACGCGGACCGGCCCCGCACCGGCACACCGCAGCCGAAGAGCGGACAGCAAGAGGCGCCCCCCGCCGACTGCCACAACCGCACCACCGGCACCGGCACCGGCACCGGCACCGGCACCGCCGCAGGCAATGTCCCTCCGCAACCACGTGATTCACGTCGCCGGATACTCTCGCCGTATGTCTGGCGATCTCGTGGGGGCCGGCCTTTCGGGCGGGTTGACGGTGGCGGATTCCGGTCGGCTTCGTGCGGTGCCGTCGCGGGGGCGCAATATGCGTACCGCGGGCGACGTGGTCATGTTTGCCGCGTTCGTTGCGCAGCGCCCCGACTCCGATGCGCTCGAAACGCTCATGGAGTGGACCGGTCTTCCGGAAGAGGAGATCGTCGAGCGTATTGCCCAAGCCGAGCCGTACACCATGGTGATCGTCGCCGCAGGGCCGGACGACGCCCTGCCAGGGGTCGACATTTCGCATCTGGATCCGAGGTGGCTTGGTCAGCCCGGCACTTGTCGCTGGCTGGAGAAGATCGGCTTCGTACCCGACGGCGACGCCGTCCGGGTGTACGTGGTGCCCGCTCCGTACGAACCCCCGGCCGGATGCGAGTCGTACATCGAGTACTGCTTCGCCGTAGAGGATGCGATGGCGGTGCGCGTCGCGGCCTCGCTGATCGACGCGGGCTTGGTACCGGGTGGGCGGGTGCCGGTCGGGCAGGGGCCCACGGTGACCGGCGACGACGAAGTGTGCCGGGCGCTCACGGAGGTGGTTCGAGAGCTGGCCGACAGCCACCACTGGTATGCCGGCGACGCGTTCCGGTGGGTCGAGTGCACGCTGCTCGACGCCGTGGCCGGAATGCCACCGGAGCACGCCGCCCGCTTCCTCGACCGAGCAAGCGCCTACGAGTGGGCCACGGCGATCGCCGAAGGGTGGGAGGACCGCGATCGGCTCGCTGAGGTGATCGAGCGAGCCGAGTTCGCCCCCGAGGCGGCGGCCGAACCCGTCGATCCGCAACCGGTCCGCGAGGCGATCGGCGACTGGGGGACGGCGCTGGTGTGTCTGGTCGCATGGGCGGTGGACGTGGACGTCCTCACGGCAACCCTCGCGCGGGCGCGGCCCGTTGCGCTCGATCCGGCAACGTTCGCCTCATCCGCATCGGATGCGATCGAACTCGAAGCCATCGCCGTACGGATCACCCGCCTGCCGGCATCGGCACCGGCACCCGACGACCCCGAGGCGATCCCGATGTGGTCGCTGACCTGCACGCCGCGCACAGGGGTCTCGTGGCAGGAGGTCCTGCGGGACGTACGTCGCATGGCCTGGCGCCTACAGGAGGCAGGCGCGACCCGGATGAGCGTCGAGTTCGGCGACCCGACGGGCGAACCCGACCTCACGCCTTCCGCAGCATATGGAACGTGCGTCGATCCCGTCGGAGAATCCTGAGCGGCTCACCACCATCGGCCACGGTTGCCCGTGAATACTCCAACCCGACGGTGTGCAGCCGGTAGACGATCATCCGCAAATCCTCCGAGAGGTCCGTCCAGGACGTGCCGTCCTTCGGCCGAAACGTCATTGACACATATCCCCGGTCGGACTCGGCGTCGTACAGCTCACCGATGATCGAGATCTCCACGCGCTCGTTCTCGATCCGCGCGGCATGCCCACCCGTGCTCTGCCGCGCTCCGGCCACGATGGACACGAAGTCGTCGAGTTCGCCGTCCCACGTCACGAACATCTCGACAGGCGCGAGGTGGTCCCCCAGCGCCAAGCCCCCGAACTCCGGATCCCCGGCCTCGGGCATCGGCCGAGGCCGCGAGTGGCTGTGATCGTCACCAGACCGCTGCAGCCACGGATCCGACTCCAGGTAGATCTGGTCGGCCCAGTGTTCCTCGGAGTACTCGAACAAGAACCGGCGATCGTTTTCCTCCGTGAAGTCCCAACGGTAGGGCCGCATGTGGCGATCCACTCGAAGGAACGCCTCCTCCTCCGAAACCCCGTACACCCGCACCATGTCGTCCACGATTTCGAACAGGAACTTGTACACAGGCTCGGTCCCGCGCACGGCGAACACCCGACGCACAGACTTCACACCACCGTCTTCGAACACATCGAAAACCCTAGCGACCCTCGGGACCGCCGGAGAGGGAGTCCTCGTCTGGTGAAGCGCGCGCCCGGGAACGAGATCCGCGCGCGCCAGGCCGTCGAACTCCGGTGCGCCGAAGGCGACTCCAGATCTCACGGGCCGTATCCGGGTTGTCGCGCCAGGGAATAGGCGTGCGGCGCGACTGTCAAGCAGCATTCGGCCGGCCGCCATACCATTTCTCGCACGTCAGTCGAAGAACCGTGGCCTGACGGTCGACATCGGTCATTCGTCGCCGGTTCGTTACATCAGCAGATCACGCTTCGTTTGCTCGATGGTCAGGGGATCGCAGAAGAATACCGTGTTGAAGGCGACTTCCGTTCCTGCAGGTTTTGCCGGTTGGCCGGGTGAGGTCCCGAAGTGCCTTGCGGTTCGGTTCAGAATTTCGGAGACGACCCTCTTTCCTTCCGGCTCGTCGCGCAGGAGAAGTTCTGCACGAAGGATCAGAAGGAGATATCTGTCGGCGGGAATCCACGAAAGATCTCTTGTATATTCCGCGAGTGCCGGCCAGTTCCAGCCGAACTGGAAAGGGAACTTCAGTTCGCTGGAGAACGACTCGAGCACGCCCTGGCTGTCGAGCATTCGGGCTCCGTCGAGGCGTGCGCAGTAAATACTTCCGGTCGGCGGCAGCGGGATGGCATGGACCTCGGTGTCCGGAACGAAATGAAACCAGGGGGATTCGTGCTGCCAAATATCGGTGCCAAGCATCATTTGTACACGATCCAAGATTTGTAGTGGTTGGGGCTGTAGTATATCGAACCGTCCGACCCCGAAACGATTCTTTCGGTGCTTCTACTGGGATCGCCTTTGGTTTGGAGTGACCCCCATTCTCGGTAGGCGATCGGATTTCCGTGCGCATCGTGGGTCGGCAGGATTGTGCTGTTGTTTCTACCGTCGTTCTGGAACGGCGTCGGCAGGGATTCCCCCTTGATTCCGTCAGGGTAACCGTAGGGATGGACGCCGCGATCTTCTATCCAGCGAATCACCTCGAGCGATTCCGCCGGAATCGCCGACGGGAGCCACCATCCGGGCGGCGGGTTGCCGAATGAGGAACCAGGGCTGTAGGCAGCGAGCCCCAGCGGATCGAGCCAGGTGAGAGGATTTGTGACGTACCCATGTGGATTTGGCGCGGGCTTCAATCCCCAGGGATCCGGACTGGCGTATGCTCCGAAGGTCGGATCGTACTGGCGGAAATAATTGGATGAAAATTGGCTCTCTTCGTCGCGAAACTGTCCCGGGAACCCAAGCGGACAATAGGCAAGGTGATTCATGGGTCGTTCGTCGCAACCCCAGAGTGAAGTACGCGTGCCCCCCGCCCGGTGACCGAACATGTCGATCAAGTCGGTTGGGGTTCCGGCGGGATCGGTGACGATCGAAAAAATATGGCTTTCGGCATCGGAGGCGCTACTCGATATCACGGCCTGGGTGATCGGGCGGGGGGCATCCGGGTGGTAGTTCCAGTTGAGGATTCGGCCGTCGGCTGTCGACTCTTCGACGAGGTCGGTTCCATCCCAGGTATAGGTGTAGTGCTGCGGGGTGTCTTCGCTGTCAGAAACGAGAGTTTTGGAGAATCTGCGTCCGAAAGGATCGTAGATATAGTTCCATGTGTGGCCGCTGGGCGTTACCGTGGAGACGAGTCGATCGTCGGTATCCCACGAGTAGTTCCAAACGTACGATTTTCCGGAAAGAGACTTCCGGGTGCGTCGTATGATGCGGCCCTGGCGGTCGTGGTCCAGCTGTGTGCGGCCGACACGGCGAGTGAGAGTCCCGGATACCTCACGTGAGCCCTGTTCAGCTGTATCGGCGGTCGGCCATTGGCCGTGGATCTGGTTTCCGGCGGTGTCATATGCATAACATTCGGACCAGCCCGGCGCATTTTTGCCAAGTACTCGTCCTACCTCGTCGAGATTGAACGACGTCATCCCGTGGAGTGAATCCTCGATGGATACGACACAGCCATCGTCACGGTAAGTGAAGCCACGGTGAAGCGTTTGCCGAGTTCCGAGGCGTGGGTCAAGGACGGCCGCCAGTCCGGTTGCCGAGGATCCAATCGTGATCGACTGGTCGATGAGGCGATGAGTCTCGGTCCACTTCTGCGCGAGAGTGACGTGATCCCCGAACTCTCGCCGCGTTTCGCGACCTGCGGCGTCGTGGGTGAATTCAAATGCATGCCCCGAAGTGTGCAGGGCCAGCGGCCTCCCAGCGGCGTCGTAGGTCCATTCGCTGACCTGACCGCTCGGAGTCTCGCGACGCGTTCGCCGGCCGAGTTCGTCGTAACTGCATCGGAGATGGCGGCCGTTGCAGATTTCGGCCACCGCTCGTCCGGACGCATCCCGGAGTAGAACCAAATCCACATCAGGACCGGTGGCCCTGCGCAGTCGACCGAGAGCGTCGTGTTCGTAGCGTGTTTCGTGACCCGTGGCTTCGTGGTGTTGGACAACGACCCGACCGAGTGCGTCCCGGGTGTATGCAACAGCCTCCCCCGCTCCGTTGACGCGACGGATCAGTCGTCCTGCGGAGTCGTGGCGATAGGTGAGGCGCCGGCCGTTGAAGTCGGTTTCGGCGAGCAGCCGGCCGCCTGGATCGTATTCGTAACTCCACGTCAAACCCTGGGGGTTGGTGACCCTTGTCAGGTGCAACTCGGCGTTGTAGGTGAATTCCAACCTCGCGCCGTCGGGGTTGGTTTGGGCGGAGGGGAGGTCGAAGTGGGTTGATTCGTAGGATGTGGTGAAGACCGCTGGGTTTACGTGGTGGCGGAGGTTGCCTTCGGCGTCCCAGGTCCAGGATTCGGTGGTGCCGTCGGGGCGTTCGCGGCGGGCCGGTTTTCCTTCCACCGTCCAGGCCGTTTTGGTGGTGTGGCCCAAGGGGTCGGTCAAGGCGGTGGTGCGGCCGAAGGCGTTGTGGGTGATGTGGGTGGTGGCGCTCAGTGGGTCGGTGATTGTGGTGGGGAGGCCGGCCGCGTTCGATGTGACCGTTGTGGTGTGGCCCAGGGCGTTGGTGATGGTTGTGAGGTGGCCGGCCTCGTTGTATGTGTGGGATGTGACCGCGTTGATTTCGTCAGTGGTGGTGAGGAGGTTGCCGCGGCTGTCGTAGGTGTGGTGGCGGACTGTGCCGTCCGGGGCGGTGATTCGGGTGGGGCGGCAGAGCACCGGGTCGACTTCGGCGACTGTGAAGGTGCCATCGGGGTGGATGACGCCGGTCGGGTTGCCCTGTGCGTCGTATGCGTACCTCGTGGTGTGGCCGAGTTCGTCGGTTACTGCGACTCGGCGGTTGTAGGAGTCCCATTCGGTGCGCCTGGTGCCGCCGAGGGGGTCGGTTTCGCGGATTACCTGGGACCAGTCGTTGTATTCGTATTCGCGGACGGCGCCGAGGGCGTTGGTCATCCTGGTGATTCGGGACGCTTCGTCGTACTCGAACGTGTTGTCCATGACGCCGGCCACGCCGGAGCCCCTGACGCAGCGGCCGGCCTCGTCGTATTCGTACTGGTACCAGGTGTCGTTGCGGTCGGTCCAGGACGTCATGCGGTTGTGGGGGTCGTAGGTGAAGCGCAGGGGGCGGCCCGAGGAGTTGACGACTTCGGTGAGGTTGCCGAGCGCGTCGTGGGTGAAGGTGACGAGGCCGACGCAGGCCGCCGGGTCGTTCGTGCTCGTGTGGGTGACCGGGTCCGCGCCGAGCAGGCGGTATCCCGTGATCAGGCCCGCCGCCGAGTCGACCGCCACCCGGTAGCCGCCCGAGTGGGTGACCTCGCACGGCACACCTTCGGCGTCGTAGACGTACTCGACGCGATTCGCGTTGCGATCCGTCAGCGCCCGCACCGGTATTCGGCGCGACGCCCGCCCCGGCAGCGCCGCGAAGGACCACGTCCACCCCCGCCGCGGGTCGGTGACCGTGAACGTGCCGGCGCCGTCCCACGCCAGGGGCCACCGGTATCCGCCCATCGGCAGCACCGGCTCGCCTGGCCTCGGCACCGGATAGCGCAGCGTCATCCCGTCGGCGGCCGTGAAGGTGACCCGGTCCGCGCCCAGACGCAGGCTTTGGTCGAGCGTCGATGCCCACCGCTCACCGAAGAACCGGCCCCCGCCGAACGCCGTCCGGTGATGCCGCTCCAGCACCAACGGCAGCGCGCCCGCCAGCGTCACGTCGGTCTGCGGCAACACCATCTCGCCGGTGACCACGTCGATCGGCTCACCCTCGCGCGTGCATGCCTCCGCGGCCCGGCAGCGCGGGTTGTCCCGCTTGGCGATGTTCTTCTCGACCTGCTCGGCGGGCGTCAGCGCCTTGTTGCCGCCGCGCGTTGCCAGTGTCAGGGCCAGGTCGGGCGCCGCGTGGCCGAGCCAGCGGGCCGGGTTCTTCTTGAAGTCCTCCCACGAGGAGACGACCGTGTCCTGGGCGAACCCCACCGGGTCCCGGGCGATGCCGAGCATGCCGCCCGCGATGCCCTTGAGGTCGGTGGCGTAGGCGATCGGGTCGACGAAGATGCGACCCGGGTCGATCGTCCACGCGAAGCTCGCGAGTTCGAAGACCCCGCCGGCGGCGCCCTTGGCGAAATCGATCCCGGCCTGGCGGAGCGTCTTCCATATGTCCGGGTCGAGGTCGAGTACGCCACGGGACTTGCGCAGTTCCAACAGCGCGTGCGCGTCGGCCTTTTCCACCCGCTCGCGGACCCGCGTCAACTGCTCCTGCGCCTCGCGCAACATGTCCGCGCCCGGATGGCCCTCGGGCTTGTGCGGCAGCGGGGGCAGGCACTCCTTGCCGACGCCGTTGGCTTTCTGCACATCCTGATTGCGCTTGGCCAGGTCGTACGACTCCTGCTCGCGCGCCTGTGCCTCGATCAGCCAGAACGCCTGCTTGGCCTTGGGAATGATCTCGTTCGCGCACTCGCCCTGGGCGAACCGCAACACCTCGGCGAACTCGCGCAACTTCGCGGCGACACTCGGGTATTCCTTGCCGTGCAGGCCCAGGATCTCGGTGACGATCCCGAGGTCCTTGCGAAAGCCCTCCGCCGCGTTGCCCTGCCAGAGGTCCTGGCCCTCGATTTTGCCGAGCCGGCCCTTGGCCTCCAGCGCCTGCGCCGAGAACCGGGTCAGCACGTCGGCGAGCGTCTGTAACACCTCCCAGTCGCCCGGTATCAGGCCGCGTGGCTGCGAGTCGGGGGTGAGTGGTTCGCCGGATACCAACACCGGGCGGCCTCCGTCAGTTCGTGGTGCCCAGGTCGTCGCCCGCGTGGATCGAGGCCGCGCCGCCGGGCGTGAAGAACCGGGCCTCGGCGTCGCGTTCGGCCGCCTCGTACTGCTGCGCGGCCATCTCCAGCGCGACCGCGATGTTCTCGCCGAGGTTCACCAGCGCGGCCATCGCCTTGGCGGACTCCAGTACGATCTCGCCGGCTTGGAACGGTGACGAGTAGTACTTCTGCAGCGCCACCAACCCGTCCCGCAACGGCTGCTGCTTCTGCGCGATCTCCCGGGCCACCGTCAGCGCCTCGATCAACTCCGTACCGGCCCCGCGCACGAACGTGCTGTCGACCTTGAAACCGTCGTCACCCATCCGCCGCCTCCGCGTTCCACAGACTCGCCCGCAGCCGCACCGGTCGTGGGCCGGCCAGGTCGATCGCGATGTCGTAGCCGGGTGGCAACAGCCGCACCAGGTCGGCGCCTTCGGTGGCGAACCAGTCGCACCCGCCCCGGACGAACAGCGCCAACTGCTCCTCGGACGTGAACACCGGAACCACCCCACCACCCGGCGGCCCGATCGCCGCGAAGCCGACCCGCTCGGGTCGTTCGCAGTACAGCCGGGCCGCGAGCAACGCGGCGAGCAGCGCCGGCGGATCGCCCGCGAGCAGCCGGGCGATCTCCCGCCGCAGCGGCGATATACCCAGCAGTGGTACACGGGCCGGGACGCCCACAACCACGAGACTCTCCGGAACGTCGGCACCGGTGGCCAGTGCCTGGACGTCCCCGGCGGCAACACCAACCAGGGCACGTCGCTGATCGTCTATTCCTGCAACAACGGCGACAACCAGGTGTGGCACCGGGCGGACACGCAGTACGGCTCGTCCTTCCAGAACTACCCGGGAAGCGGCCACGTACTGGACCTCGCGGGTGGCTCGACCCAGTCCGGCGCGCTGGCGATCATCTGGCCCTGGAATGGGCAACCGAACCAGCAGTGGCAGCGGGTGTGACACCGACCCGATCCGGCGGCAGGGCGCGCCCGACATCCCCCGGAGATGTCGAACCCACCTGAACCGCCCATCCGCATCGCACCGCACCACGCAAGCCGCCCTCACGCGAACCGACGCGTGGGGGCGGCTTGCGTGGGTGACAGCGAGGTCGCCCGCGCCGCCCGTCGCCCGGTAGAGGGACGAACCGGTCGATCCGTTCGCGTACGCGTCACCGAATAGTCGCCCACAGCTACCCGTTCCCGAGCAAAGCGCGACCCGGGCTGCTACTAGGCTGGCCGAGCAGACCAGCGTGCCCCTTGACCAAGGAGAAACTCGTGCCGTCCATCGACGTCATCCACGCCCGGGAGATCCTGGACTCCCGAGGGAACCCCACGGTGGAGGTCGAGGTCGTCCTCGACGACGGCAGCTCGGGCCGTGCCGCCGTGCCGTCCGGCGCTTCCACCGGCGCCTTCGAGGCCGTCGAGCTGCGGGACGGCGACGAGTCCCGCTACGGCGGCAAGGGTGTACAGAAGGCCGTCGACGCGGTCAACGACCGCATCTACGACGAGATCGTCGGCACCGAGGCCGACGACCAGCGGCTGATCGACCAGGCGATGATCGACCTGGACGGCACCGAGAACAAGGCCGAACTCGGCGCCAACGCCATCCTCGGCGTCTCGCTCGCCGTGGCGCACGCCGCCGCCGAATCGGTGAACCTGCCGCTGTTCCGCTACCTGGGCGGCCCGAACGCGCACGTGCTTCCGGTGCCGATGATGAACATCCTCAACGGTGGTGCGCACGCGGACACCAACGTCGACATCCAGGAGTTCATGATCGCGCCGATCGGCGCGGAGACCTTCGCCGAGGCGGTGCGCTGGGGTACCGAGGTGTACCACTGCCTGAAGTCCGTACTGAAGGCCCGCGGCCTGGCCACCAGCATCGGCGACGAGGGCGGCTTCGCGCCGAACCTGGAGAACAACCGCGCCGCGCTCGACCTGATCGTCGAGGCGATCGAGAAGGCCGGCTACACCCCGGGCACCGACGTCGCGCTGGCCCTGGACGTGGCCGCGAGCGAGTTCCACACCGACGGCGCCTACGTGTTCGAGGGTGCCAAGAAGACCTCCGCCGAGATGTCGGCCTACTACGCCGAGCTGGTCGAGGCGTACCCGCTGGTGTCCATCGAGGACCCGCTGGACGAGAGCGACTGGGAGGGCTGGGTCGCGCTCACCGCGCAGCTCGGCGACAAGGTCCAGCTGGTCGGCGACGACCTGTTCGTCACCAACCCGGAGCGCCTGGCGCGCGGCATCGCCGAGAAGGCGGGCAACGCCCTCCTGGTGAAGGTCAACCAGATCGGCACGCTCACCGAGACCTTCGACGCCGTGTCGCTCGCCCACCGCAACGGCTACCGGTGCATGATGAGTCACCGGTCCGGCGAGACCGAGGACACCACGATCGCGGACCTCGCGGTGGCCACGGACTGCGGCCAGATCAAGACGGGCGCCCCGGCGCGCTCCGACCGGGTCGCCAAGTACAACCAGCTGCTGCGCATCGAGGAGATCCTCGACGACGCGGCGGAGTACGCCGGCCGCGCCGCGTTCCCGCGCTTCCAGGGCTGACGCCCGGTCGAGCGGGGGACCGCCGGCGCCGAATCGACGGAACGGCGGGAGGACGCGTGAGCGAGCAGGGCGAGGGCGGTCGCAGGACGGCCGGGCCGACTCGGGTCGCCCGCGCGTCCCGAGCCGTCGCACCGCCGCGCCAGGCCCGCGGTACCCGCCCGGCATCGGCCTCGTCGAGGCCGGCCGGGTCCAGGCCCGCCAAGTCTGCCAAGCCGAAGACCGCGGCCGGGTCCTTCAAGGGCTCGGCCGCGGCGGCGGGCCTGGGTCGGCTGCGCCGGCGCGGCGGCGGCAAGTGGATCGTGCTGAGTCTGGTGGTGCTGAGCCTGGCGATCGCCCTCGTCTACCCGCTGCGGCAATATCTGGCGCAGCGCTCCGACGTGGCCGACCTGCGCGAGAGCACCCGCAAGCAGCAGTCCGAGACCGAGCGCATGCGGTCCGACCTGGAGCGCTGGAACGACCCGGCGTACGTTCGGCAACAGGCGCGCGAGCGGCTGCACTTCGTCTACCCCGGCGACACCGCCTACCTGGTGGTGCCGCCCGCCGGCACCGCGGGCAACCCGGCGCCGCCCACCCCGGCCCAGGCGGGCTCGCCGCCCTGGTACCGGAACCTGTGGGACTCCACCCGCGACGCGGACAAGGCCGGTACGCCGACCCCGAGCACGTCGCCGACGCCCACGAGGACACCCGCCACGTCGATCGGCTAGGCCGGTCCGGGCCGCCGCCGGCCCCGCGCGGCCCGCCGCGACCGGCCGCCGCACCCGGCTCCGGGGCGGCACCCCGCTCGAACGTCGGTCCGAACCATTCAGCGAAACAGGACATACTCCCTCCATGGATCAGCAGGACATCGACGCCGTCAAGGCGCAGCTCGGCCGTACCCCGCGTGGTCTGCGCGGCGTCGCACACCGGTGCCCGTGTGGGCTGCCGGACGTCGTGGAGACCGCCCCGCGCCTGGAGGACGGTTCGCCGTTTCCGACGCTGTACTACCTGACCTGCCCCCGGGCGGCGTCCGCGATCGGGACGCTGGAGGCGAAGAACGTCATGCGCGAGATGAACGCGCGCCTGGCCGAGGACGAGGATCTGGCCGCCCGGTACGCCGCCGCGCACGAGGACTACATCGCGCGCCGGGACGCGATCGAGGTGCTGGAGGGCTTCCCGTCGGCGGGCGGCATGCCGGACCGGGTCAAGTGCCTGCACGTCCTGGCCGGCCACGCGCTCGCCGCCGGACGCGGCGTCAACCCGCTCGGCGACGAGGCACTGGACGCGCTGCCCGACTGGTGGGCCAAGGGCCCGTGCGTGTGCGTGGACGCCCCCGCCGACGCCTCTCCCGACGCCCCCACCACGCCGCCCGCCGACGCCCCCGCCCCGGAGGACGAGACCCGATGACCCGACGCGTGGCCGCGATCGACTGCGGCACCAACTCCATCCGCCTGCTCGTCGCCGACTTGGACCCGGCCGCCGGCACCCTGGTCGACCTGGACCGCCGGATGCGGATCGTACGACTCGGCCAGGGCGTGGACCGGACCGGCCGGCTGGCTCCGGAGGCCCTGGAGCGCACCTTCGCGGCGTGCGTCGACTACGCCGAGGTGATCCGCGAACTGGGCGCCGAGCGGGTGCGTTTCGTGGCCACCAGCGCCAGCCGGGACGCGGAGAACCGGGACGATTTCCGGGACGGCGTCCGGAAGATCCTGGGCGTCGAGCCGGAGGTGATCTCGGGCGACGAGGAGGCCGCGCTGTCCTTCGTGGGGGCGACCCGCGAGCTGGCCGGGACCGGCGCCGTCGAGACGCCCTACCTCGTGGTCGATCTCGGCGGCGGATCCACCGAGTTCGTACTCGGCACCGACCGGCCCGAGGCGGCCCGATCGGTGGACATCGGCTGCGTCCGGATGACCGAGCGCCACCTGCGCGACGACCCGCCGACGCAGGCCCAGGTCGCCGCCGCGATCACCGACATCGAGGTCGCCCTGGACCAGGTCGCGGCCGTGGTCCCCCTGGCGCGCGCCCGCACCCTGGTCGGCCTGGCCGGTTCGGTGACCACCGTCGCGGGCATCGCGCTCGACCTGCCCGAATACGACTCGACCACGATCCACCACGCCCGGTTGACGCTGGACCAGGTCCGCGCCGTCACCGCTCGCCTTCTGGCGAGCACCCACGCCGAACGCGCGACCATCCCCGTCCTGCACCCGGGCCGCGTCGACGTGATCGCCGCCGGCGCGCTGGTCCTGCGCACGATCATGGAACGCACCGGCCTGACCGAGGTCGTGGTCAGCGAACACGACATCCTGGACGGCATCGCCTGGTCCGAGGCGGAGGCCCCGGTCGGCGACTAGCCCCGCTCCCACACTCGCGGACGCGCCCGCCCCGCCCGACCCCCGTGGCGCGCCCGCGAGTTGGCCCCCGCACGCCGTCCCGCCCCGGATCGGCAAGGAGCAAAGGGCGCCCCAACAGGCAGCGGACAGGCAGCGCCCAAAGAACGAACAACCACCGCCAGGGAACCAACGGCCCCTGTCCAACGTTCGGACACGGACGAAAGTTTGTGAATCCCTTCACATGGTCGACGGGGCAAAAGTTGGCCATGTAGGGCCGTTTTCCTCTGGTCGACCCGTTTCGAGACGGTCCCCGCCTTCGAAAACCACGGTCGTCGACAAGCCGAGGTGGAGATCACATTGCGCCGTCCCCGCACCCCTCGGGCAGGATCGACGCAGGTCACCGGGACCGAGTCGCCGGGTGCCAGGGTCGGATGGATCCTCCCCGACCGCCCACCGTGCACAAATGCACAAGCAAAAGGACGAAGGGTACCAGACGGCCCCTTCGGTACTGCGCGCGGCCTCGAAGCACCGGCGACTTCGATCGGTGGATACTTCCAAACATGAGCAACACGGATCGCCCTCGCATCCTCATCGTCGGCGGCGGCTACGTTGGTCTGTACGCCGCGCAGCGCATCCTCAAGAAGATGCGCTTCGGCGAAGCGACCGTCACGGTCGTCGACCCGCGGTCGTACATGACCTACCAGCCCTTCCTCCCGGAAGCGGCCGCCGGCAGCATCTCACCGCGCCATGTCGTGGTGCCGCTGCGCCGTGTCCTGCCCAACGCCGAGATCGTCAACGGCCGGGTCACCTCCGTCGACCACGACCGCAAGGTGGCCCTCGTCGAGCCGCTGGCCGGCGAGTCCTACGAACTCGGCTTCGACTACATCGTCATCGCGCTCGGCTCCATATCGCGAACCTTCCCCATTCCCGGCCTCGCCGAGAACGGCATCGGTCTCAAGACCATCGAAGAAGCCATCGCACTGCGCAACCACGTGCTCGGGCAGCTCGACCTGGCCGACTCCACCACCGACGAGGACATCCGCCGCAAGGCGCTGACGTTCTGCTTCGTCGGCGGCGGCTTCGCCGGTATCGAGGCGCTGGCCGAGGTCGAGGACATGGCCCGCGACGCGGTGCGCTACTACAAGAACCTCAAGCGCGAGGACATGCGCTTCGTGATGGTGGAGGCGGCCAACCGCATCCTCCCCGAGGTCGGTCCCGAGCTCGGCGCGTGGACGCTGGAGCGGCTCAAGAGCCGGGACATCGAGTTCCACCTGGAGACCTCGCTCAAGTCGTGCGTCGACAAGCACTGCGTGCTCTCGAACGACATCGAGTTCGACGCCTCGACGATCCTGTGGACCGCGGGCGTCAAGCCCAACCCGGTGCTGTCGGAGTACGGTCTGCCGCTCGGCCCGCGCGGCCACGTCGACACCCGCACCACCCTCCAGGTGGTCGGCATGGACAACGTGTTCGCCGCCGGCGACAACGCGCAGGTGCCGGACCTGGCCGTGGGCGAGGGCGCCTGGTGCCCGCCGAACGCGCAGCACGCGCTGCGGCAGGCCCGGGTCCTGGGCGACAACGTCGTCTCGGTGATGCGTGGCTTCCCGCCGCAGGAGTACAAGCACAAGAACCTCGGCGCGGTGGCCGGCCTCGGTCTGCACAAGGGCGTCGCCGTGATGTTCGGCCGGTTCAAGCTCAAGGGTCTGCCGGCCTGGCTGTTCCACCGCACCTACCACGGTGCGATGGTGCCGACGTTCAACCGCAAGTTCCGGGTCTTCGCCGACTGGACGCTGTCGGCGTTCTTCCGGCGCGAGATCGTCTCGCTCGGCGCGATGGAGCACCCGCGCGACGAGTTCGCCGAGGCGGCGCTGCCCGCGCCTCGGCCGGCCGCCGAGTCCGTGGCCAAGTCGTAGGTCGTAGGTCGTTCGCGACGAAGCCCGGTACGCCCTGTGCGTACCGGGCTTCGTCGCGTTCCCTCGGTCAGCTCGTGCGCTGTGCCTCGAAGCGCTTCATGCGTTCCAGGACCAGATCGGCGGTCGGCGCGGTCATCTCGTCGACGATCCGGCCGTCGGCCAGGAACACCACGCGGTCCGCGTAGGAGGCCGCGTTCGGGTCGTGGGTGACCATCACGATGGTCTGGCCCAGGTCGTAGACGCTGCTGCGGAGGAAGCCCAACACCTCGGCGCCGGAGCGCGAGTCGAGGTTGCCGGTCGGTTCGTCGGCGAAGATGATCTGCGGTTTGCTCGCCAGCGCGCGGGCGCACGCGACACGCTGTTGCTGGCCGCCGGACAACTCGGTCGGTCGGTGCCTGAGCCGGTCGCGCAGCCCGACGGTCTCGATCACGTGGTCGAGCCAGGCCTTGTCCGGCTTGACCCCCGCGATGTCCATCGGGAGCGTGATGTTCTCCAGCGCGGTGAGCGTGGGCAGCAGGTTGAACGACTGGAAGACGAAACCGACCTTTTCCCGGCGGAGCAGGGTGAGCTGTTTGTCGTTCAGCGCGGACAGCTCCGCGTCGCCGAGCCGCACCGAGCCGGCCGTGATCGAGTCGAGCCCCGCCATGCAGTGCATCAGCGTGGACTTGCCCGACCCGGAGGGCCCCATGATCGCGGTGTACTCCGCGCGCCGGAAGCCGACCGAGACGCCGTCGAGCGCGATCACCCGCGTTTCGCCCTCGCCGTAGACCTTGGTCAGGTCGGTGGCGACGGCGGCGAGCGCGCCGTGCGTCCCGACTCCCGCGATGGGTTCGGTGGCGGTCACAGGAGACCTCTTTCCTTGGATTTTTCCTTGGATTCGCCGGGCGACGGAAGGGTTCCGATTCGTGCTGCCTACCCACGCTTCCACAAGATTGCGCATGATCCAGGACGTCTGATCACACTTACTCACGCTTCATCGGTTTCGCTCACACATGGTCGAAATCGATCGTGCCAAGCGGCGCCGACGGGGGCCTCGCGCCCCTCCCGCAGCCTCCCGCCGGCCGGCCGGAAATGAGACTCCCGACGGGGCCGCAGGTGCCGGGCAACCGCGGCCGAATGCGGTATATCCCCTGATCAGGCGCCTCAAAGCGCCCATTCGGCATCATCCGTGCGGCATCGGGACGGGTTGCCTTCGGTCGCTCTCCGCGATCGAACGGGTCGCCGCGAGCCGTTCACGGAGCCGCGAAAAACAGGGGGTCAACCCGGTGCGCCGGGGCCGCTACGCTCAGCATCGCCCCCGGATGGTGGAACGCAGACACGAGGAGCTTAAACCTCCTTGGCCGCAAGGTCGTGCGGGTTCGAGTCCCGCTCCGGGGACCAGATGATCATGGCTCTGACCTGCGGGAAGGCCATTTTCAAGATCGCTGCCGTTGACAGAAGTGCGGGTCTGTCAACGGACGAGCGAACGAAGATCATTCACCGTCACCCCCTGTGCACCGGTCGGAACTGCGGTTCCGAATGTGAAGATGACGTTCTCATCGATAGAAATTGCGATCGGACCCATCGGCCGGGCTATCGCATGCCGCCGCGTCGGGTGGTTACGGCGTCCGTGTACGGCTCGGTGGTCAACGCATCGTTACCGACACCCCGCCCCGCCAGTACCTCGCGCACCGCCGCCCATGCCGCCGCGACCCGGTCGTCGGACTCGACGAGGGTTTCGACATCGACCCGTGGGCCCTTGTACGTCATCGACGAGGTGCTCTCGGCTCCGGGTACGGTCCTGATCCGCACTCGTGAACAGCGCAGGGTGTTCCCGCGCGTACAGCGATCGGCTTCGTGATGGATTCCATCCGACTTTTCATGCCCGGACAGTGACCACGGGCACAAATCGCGTGTCCGACGACGTTGAAAGGGAAGGATGGAGCCCCCGAGACCTTTACTCGGGGATTACTCTTTTAAGCCACGACCCCCACCCGGGGGCATGGAGGAGATGACATGAGGAGCAGCAACCCGGTGCTCACGCGGCGGGGGGCGTTCGAGACCGGCCGGCAGCAGCAGGCCGGCTACGGAGCGCCGCAGCCCGGGCCGCAGGGCGCCCCGTTCGGTGGGCCGCAGCAGCCGCCGATGCAACCGATGACCCCCGAGCAGCTTCAGGAGATGTACCGGGCGCAGTCCGCCGGTCCGCTCCAGACCGGCCGGATGACGATCGACGACGTGGTCGCGCGTACCGCGATGACGTTGTTGACGGTCGTCGTCACCGGTGCGCTGTCGTGGGCCTTCCTGCCGTTCGAGAACTTCGGCTGGGCGATCGGCGCCGCGTTCGCGGCGTTCGTCGTCGCGATGGTCGTGACCTTCAAGCGGGAGATCAGCCCGGCCCTGGTGCTGACCTACGCCGCGCTCGAGGGTGTGTTCCTGGGTGCGATCAGCCACGCGTTCGAGCAGCGGTACAGCGGCATCGTGGTCCAGGCCGTCCTCGGCACGGCCGCCGTGTTCGTCGGCATGCTTGTCGCGTACAAGTCCGGCTGGGTCAAGGTGACGAGCCGCTACGCGCGCATCGGCCTCGCGATCGCGATCGGGTTCGTCACGCTCATGCTCGTCAACGGACTGGCGATCCTGATCGCCGGCGGCGACGGCCTCGGCCTGCGCAGTGGTCCGCTGGGCATCGTGATGGGCATCCTCGGCATCCTCATCGGTGCGTTCTTCCTGTCCCTCGACTTCAACGAGATCGAGCAACTGGCCGCCCAGGGCGTGCCGGAGAAGGAGGCGTGGCGGTCGGCGTTCGGCCTGACCGTGACCCTCGTGTGGATCTACATGGAGGTCCTGCGCCTGCTGTCGATCCTGCGGGACTGACGCGGGTGACGGGCCTCGGCCCGAACACGCGAAAGCGGCGGTGCTCCCACTCGGGGGCACCGCCGCTTTCGCGTTCGCGGGATCGGCGGAGGGTGTGCGGCGGACGTGGCGCGTGCGCGCAATCAGGGTGCCGGGGGTCTTCGACGGGGGGCCGACAGCGGATCGGCCGCGGGTCGGCGGATCAGCTGACTCCGCCCGGCGCGTGCCGGCGGCGCTCGTGTTCGCGGACGATGGCGAGGGCGTGGCCGTGTCCGAGGTTGTGCTCGCCCTGGAGCCAGGAGACCCGGTCCTCGAACCGGGAGAAGGCCGGACCGGCCTCGATCTCCCGGAACCATTCGGGGAGTTCGCGGCCGGTGCAGGCGGGCACCCGGGCCACGAGGTTGCGGTGGGTCTCTTCGGAGAAGTGCAAGGACATAAGCGCCTCCGGTGAGCGTTCCGTTACCCGAGCGTGCATGACGGGCGAACGGTTGGCAAGCGGTCGAAGCCGGCCCACGCGCGGTGCGCGCGCTGGGTACGCTCCGGTTATGTCGTCCCGCATCCCCATCCCGCCGGTCGGGAAACCGTCCGTTTCCCTCACGGTCGATCTGGGCCCGTTCGTCAAGGAGTCCGGTGCGGTCGCCGACCGGCTCCGCCACCTGTCCGAGGCCCGGCTCAAGGCCCCGCTGACCGCCCGTCAGGAGGGCGCGCCGAGCCGGGCGGGCGCGGCGCTCGCGCTGGCGCAGTGCCTGGCCGATCTGGCCGCCGCGGTGGAGGGCGAGCCCCGGCGCGAGGTGCCGGATCTGGGGGTGTTCGTGGTCGGCGACCAGATCGCGGTGACCTCGGGGGACCTGGCCGCGGCGTTGGAGCCGTTGACCGAGGAGCACCCGCTGGGCCTGGACGACGGCGAGCCGGCGACGGCGGGCGATGTGGTGCGCCGGGCCCGGGAGATGGTCCGGGAGTTGGCTGCGGCGATCTGAGGCTCGGGCGCGGCGCCGGCTATGCCGGTGGGCGGACGTACAGACGGTCCGCGAGGGCGTAGGTGGTGTCCTCGTCCAGGCCGAAGGTCAGCGTCCAGCCGCCGCCGATCTCCGAGGTGCCGAGCAGTCGGACCGGGCGGCCCAGGGACAGTGCGATCTCGATCAGCGTGGTGGCCTCCGGGTCGCCGGGCATCACCACCAGCGAGCTGCCGTCGGCGAAGTCGAGGACGTCCAGGCCGCCGGCGCCGGTGGGCGATCCGGTGCGCACGTGCGTGACCGGGGTGCCGCCGGCGACCAGGCCGGTGAGGTAGCCGGCGGTCAGGTGGGTGGGCAGCAGCGGGGTCAGGTTCTCCGAGGGGTGCGGGCGGCGGGCGCCGTCCTCGTCCGACTCGGGGCGGTCGTCCGGGAGGTCGTCGCGTCCGGGCCCCGGCACGGTCAGCGCCGGCCGCTCCGACTCGCGGCTGCGGAAGAGGTGGTCGACGAACGCCTGGTCCCACACCTCGGCGCCGGCCCGGGCCCGGTGGCGTCGGACCAACCGCCGCACGACGGTGGTCACCGCGACGGCGCACGCCGCGGTGAGCAGGACGGGGACGATGTAGACGTTCGGCATGATCCGCAACCCTCGGCCGACCCGGAGAACCCTTCCCCTCCAGGGTCGCGCCGTCGCCGCCTTGCCGCCAGGGCGCGACGTCCCGACGGGATGGGACCTCGGACCCACGCGGGCGCGGCGTCCGGGTCACCCCGCGCGGCCCGCCCGGGGTGGCCCGGACCGGCCGCGCGGCTCGTCGGTGCGACCGACGTGTGTGTACGGGTCAGCTCATGCGCTCCAGCACCATGGCCATGCCCATGCCGCCGCCGACGCACATGGTCTCCAGGCCCCACTGCTTGTCGTGCCGGCGCAGCGAGTTGATCAGCGTGCTGGTGATCCGCGCGCCGGTCATGCCGAACGGGTGGCCGATCGCGATCGCGCCGCCGTTGACGTTCACCTTGTCCAGGTCGAAGCCCAGGTCCCGGTAGGAGGGGATGACCTGCGCGGCGAACGCCTCGTTGATCTCGACCAGGTCGATGTCGGCGGAGGTCAGGCCGGCGCGGGCCATCGCGATCCGCGAGGCCTCGACCGGGCCGTAGCCCATGATCTCGGGCGACAGGCCGGACACGGCGGTGGAGACGATCCGGGCGAGCGGGGTCAGGCCCAGTTCGCGGGCCTTGGTGTCGGACATCACGATCACCGCGGCGGCGCCGTCGTTGAGCGGGCACGCGTTGCCGGCGGTGATCGTGCCGTCCGGGCGGAAGACCGGCTTGAGGCCGGAGACGCCTTCGAGCGTGGTGCCCGCGCGCGGGCCGTCGTCCTTGCTCACCACGGTGCCGTCGGCCAGGGTCACCGGAGTGATGTCCTCGGCCCAGAAGCCGTCGGCGATCGCCTTCTCGGTGAGGTTTTGCGAACGCACCGCGAACTCGTCCTGCTCGGCGCGCGAGATGCCCTTGTGCTGGGCCAGGTTCTCCGCGGTGAAGCCCATCCCGATGTAGACGTCGGGGAGCAGGCCGGCCTCGCGCGGGTCGGTCCAGGTCGAGCCCTCTTCGACGGCCGCGACGGTGCGGGCCGCGGCGTCGGCGAAGAGCGGGTTCTTGGTGTCCGGGATCGAGTCGCTGCTGCCCTTGCCCCGGGTGCTGGTGACCATCTCGACGCCGGCGGAGATGTACGCGTCGCCCTCGCCCGCGCGGATCGCGTGCATCGCCATCCGGGTGGTCTGCAGCGAGGAGGAGCAGTAGCGGGTGATCGTGGTTCCGGGCAGGTGGTCGTAGCCGAGCAGGACCGCGACGTTGCGGCCCATGTTGAAGCCCTGCTCGCCGCCCGGCAGGCCGCAGCCCAGCATCAGGTCGTCGATGTCCTTCGGGTCGAGCGCCGGGACCTTGTCCAGGGCGGCGCGGACCATCAGGGCGGTCAGGTCGTCCGCCCGCAGGTCCTTCAGCGAACCCTTGAAGGCGCGGCCGATCGGGGAACGGGCGGTGGCGACGATGACTGCTTCGGGCATCGGGACTCCTATGTGGTCTTCGCGGCCGTCGGTACGAGGACCCCGCGAGGACTCTCGTCGGTACGGATGCGCAACTGACGCTTGAAGTTACTGCCTGGTAGCCGAAAGCGGGAGGGGTGGATCGTGCGACCTGTCCCACGCCCGAACTGACGGCCAGTCAGATTTCCTTCGCCACATTACCCCGGACGTCCTCGAATGGGCTCGATGGATTCGACCCGGGGTTCGATGGACCCGACCCGCCGTCCGCCCCGGACCGCCCGCCGTCCGTGCCGGACCCCTCGGCGGCCTCGGCAGGGCCCTCCGGATCCACCGTGGCGGGCGTCGGGATCTGCTGCCGCCGACGGTGCCGAAGCAGCGCCCAGCGACCGCGCGGGCCACGTTCGCGACCACCCACGTCGGTGCCGGCCACCTCGGTGCCGCCCTCGGCCGCCGCCTCGATCGCGGCCTGCGCGATGGGCAGCACACCCTCGCCGCGGAAGCTGTCCGGGCGCACCTCGTCCAGCGGCCACAGGTCGAGCGCGGCGCACAACGACGGCAGCGAGGCCATCGCGGCGGTGGCGTAGCCCTCGACCGAGGGGTGGAAACGATCCGGGCCGAACATCGCCTTGGGGCGGGCCAGGAACTCCGGCCCGAGCAGCGCGCCGAGCGAGACGGTACGCCCGCCCGCCTCGACCACCGCGATGGTCTGCGCGGCGGCCAGATTGCGGCTCCACTGCCGGGCCAGGTAGCGCAGCGGCTGCGCGATCGGCTCGATCGTGCCCAGGTCGGGGCAGGTGGCCACGACCACCTCGACGCCGGAGGCGATCAGGCGGCGGGTGGCCTGTTCGAGGTGGCGCACCGACTCGGCGGGGCGCATCCGGTGGGTGACGTCGTTGGCGCCGATCATGATCATCGCCACGTCGAGCTCGTGCCGCAGGGCGAGCGTGACCTGGCGCTCCAGGTCCGAGGACTGGGCACCGGACAGCGCGACGTTGACCAGTCGCACCGGCTGTTCGGCGACCGCGGCCAGGCCGGAGGCGAGCAGTGCGCCGGGAGTTTGCATGGGGTCCTCGACGCCGAGGCCGGCGGCGGTGGAGTCGCCGATCATGGCGAACACGATCGGCTCGTCGGGCTGATCGCCGTACTCGCCGTAGACACCGTCCGCGGTCGGCGGTTCGCCGTCGGGCTCGCCCACCGTGCGGCGGGCCATCTTCGCCTCGGTGTACAACACCGCGAACATCGCCCCGGTCAGCACGCCCACACCGCCGCCGCCGAACGCCGCGGCGGCGGCGACCCGGCGGGCCATCCGGGTGCGCATCATCGCCGTGCTCCGCGGCCTGTCGTCGTGTCCAAGGCCTCGGTCTCCTCCCCGTCACGGACTCCACGCCGACCCTAACCGACCGTCAGGTTCGTCGGCGGGTACCGGGCGGCGCGCCGGCGCGGGCGCGTTGGACCGGGCCCGCGCGGCCGCGGGTCGCGGAATGGGAACGCGTGTTCGCGCGGGTCGGCCCGGCCGGCCGCCCGGGAGATCGAAAGGGGCCACTAGGCTGGGAGAAGTTCGCGCAATGTGAGGATTTCGGGCCATCCGGCCCCGGCTGATGCGCACTCATGGCGGAGGTTCCGTGCGGTACCACGAATCCATGCTCGACCTGATCGGGGACACCCCCCTCGTCAAGCTCAACTCCGTCACCTCGGGGTTGTCGGCAACGGTCCTGGCGAAGGTCGAATACTTCAACCCCGGCGGCTCGGTGAAGGACCGCATCGCCGTGCGGATGATCGACGCGGCCGAGCAGTCGGGCGCGCTGCGTCCCGGCGGCGTGATCGTCGAGCCCACCTCCGGCAACACCGGCGTCGGGCTCGCCATGGTCGCGCAGCAGCGCGGATACAAGTGTGTGTTCGTCTGCCCGGACAAGGTCAGCATGGACAAGATCAACGTGATGCGGGCGTACGGAGCCGAGGTGGTGGTCTGCCCGACCGCCGTCGACCCCGAGCACCCCGACTCGTACTACAACGTCTCGGACCGGCTGGTGCGCGAGACGCCCGGCGCGTGGAAGCCCGACCAGTACTCCAACCCGGAGAACCCGCAGTCGCACTACCTCTCCACCGGCCCCGAGCTGTGGGAGCAGACCGACGGCCGGATCACCTGCTTCGTGGCGGGCGTCGGCACCGGCGGCACCATCTCCGGGACGGGGCGGTTCCTCAAGGAGGTCTCCAACGGCGGCGTGCGGGTGGTCGGCGCCGACCCCGAGGGCTCGGTGTACTCCGGCGGCAGCGGCCGGCCCTACCTGGTCGAGGGTGTGGGTGAGGACTTCTGGCCCACCGCGTACGACAGCGCGGTGCCGGACGAGATCATCGCGGTGTCCGACCGGGACTCGTTCCTGATGACCCGTCGGCTCGCCCGCGAGGAGGGCCTGCTCGTCGGCGGCTCGTGCGGGATGGCCGTGGTCGCGGCGCTGCGCGCGGCCGAGCGGCTGGGTCCCGACGACGTGGTCGTGGTGCTGCTGCCCGACTCCGGGCGCGGCTACCTGAGCAAGATCTTCAACGACGAGTGGATGGCCGACTACGGCTTCCTGGACGCGGACCAGGGCGAGGCCACCGTGGCCGACATCCTCACCCGCAAGCAGGGTGACCTGCCGGCCCTCGTGCACGTGCACCCGGAGGAAACGGTCGGCGATTCGATCGCGGTCCTGCGCGAGTTCGGGGTCAGCCAGATGCCGGTGGTCAAGCCCGGCGCCGGGCACCCCGACGTGATGGCCGCCGAGGTGGTCGGCTCGATCGCCGAGCGCGACCTGCTGGACGCGCTGGTGGCCGGGCGGGCGTCGGCGGGCGACCCGTTGGAGAAGTTCATGTCGGCGCCGATGCCGGTGATCGGCTCCGGCGAGCCGATCGCGCGGCTCGCGCGGGTCCTCGAGCAGGCCGACGCGGCGCTGGTGCTGGTGCACGGCAAGCCGCAGGGTGTGGTCACCCGGCAGGACCTGCTCGGCCACCTGGCGGGCTGAGTCGCCCGCGTTTCGCCACCGGGGCACGACGTCATCGGATCGGTTCACCGAGGACACGTTCACGTAGTCGACGCGTAACACCGTCTCGACACCGTGGGGGTTCGACGGGGACGGATCGCGAGGACCGCCCCGGTGGCGAAGGGCGGTGCGGTGATGGAGACGACGACTGCGGCGATTCGGGGTCGGGCCAGGCTCACCATGGTGGGCGGGGGCGGCGTGGGCGAGTGGCCCGCGCGGGTACGGGTGCGCACGGCCCGGATCGAGGATGTCGCCGAGGTCCGCGCGATGCACGAGCGGTGCTCGCCGGAGACCCGGCGATTGCGCTACTTCACCTCGACGCCGCGATTGCCGGACAGCGCCCTGGGCAAGCTGCTCGCGCCGGCCGACGGGCTGAGCCTGGTGGCGATCGGCCCCGACGGGGCGATCGGCGCGCTGGCCACGCTGTTCCACCCCGAGGGGGAGCGGATGGGAGAGGTGGCGCTCCTGGTCGAGGACGGATGGCAGCGGCACGGTCTCGGCACGGCGCTGCTGCGCTCGCTGGCGGAGCACGCGGCGGCGCGCGGGGCGACCGGGCTGCGGGCGCACGTACTGCCGTGGAACCGGCGGATGCTCGCCCTGTTCGAGCGGGCCGGGCTGGTCGGCAGGTGCGGCTACGAGGACGGCGTGGTGCTGGTGGAGGCGGAGCTGCCGGCGGCGGGGGCGCTCTCGACGGAGCGGTGCGCGTAAGCGGGGTGGCGTCCCGGGGGGAGCGGCGCGCCAGGGGTGGCCGGAAGGGTGGCCGCGAACTGCTCGTTTGCCTCTGAGGCAAGTTAATTGCCTCTCCGGTCCATGCCTGCCTAGTCTCGAAGCATGGTCGCTCCTCCAAGTTACGACACCGGCGATCCCGACCCGGAACCCGCCGGTGCGGAATCCGCCGAGGCGGTGCCGACCGGGCTCGGTGATCGACTGCGCGCGGCCCGGCTGGCGAACGGTTTCAAGCTCGACGAGGCCGCCCGGCTGACCAGGCTCTCCGTCGCCTACCTCTCCCGGCTCGAACACGAGCGCCGGCAACCCTCGTTGCCCGCGCTGCTCACCCTGGCCCGGGTGTACAACACCACCGTCTCCGAACTGCTCGGCGAGGACGCCGCGGCGACCGAGCCCGTGGTGCGCGCCCGTGCGGCCGAGCCGGTCGAGGCGCACGGCTGGACCTACTGGCGCGTGGGCAGCCCGCGACGCGGCATGCAGGCGCTGCGGGTCCGGGTGCCGGCGGGGCGGGCGGACGGGCCCGGCCGGGTGCATCCGGGCGAGGAGTGGCTGTACGTCCTGAGCGGGCAGCTGCGGCTGACCCTGGACGGGGCGACCCACCTGCTCGCGCCCGGCGACGTGGCGCACTTCGACTCGGGCCTCGCGCACCGCATGGAATCGGCCGACGCGTACCTGCCCGTCGAGTTCCTGATGGTCCACGCGGCGCCCGCGCTGGTCGCGTTCTCGCCGTGCCTTCCCGCCCACATATGAGGAGTTCGCCGTGATGGAGAGCGAGAAGAGCCGGGCGACCGGGATGTGGATCCGGATCGCGATCTACATCCTCGGATTCTCCGTGGTCTTCGGGGCGCTGATGGTCACCGCCGTGACGTACGGCCACCGCTGAGCGCACGGGGCGTCGCCCCGACGCGCCGGCGCGCCGGCGCGCGGCGCGTCAGCACGCCGGGGGTCGGTCGTGGGCCCGTAGGCTCGCGCCCATGGAAAACCCGACTTCCTCCGAGTCCACGACCCGCTACATCCGGCTCAACCTCGAAATCGTGCTCGAGGTCACCGACGCGGACGCGCTGCGCGCCGCCGCGTTGGACAGCGTCAAGGCCGACGAAGAACTGTCGTCCGGCGACCGAGCCGACGCCATGGCCGCGATCGAGAGCGACCTGGCCGAGTCCGTCTCGTACCTGATCGACCCGTTCAGCCTGGTCGAGGAGATCGCCGGCACCGAACTGAGCGAGGCCGGCTGGCAGTCCGAGGGCGCCGAGTACCTGCCCGAGGACGACGACGAGGACGACGAGGACGCCTGACGCGTCCCGGGACACCCTGTTCCGTCCCGGCTGCCTCGGCCTCCGATTCCCACGCGCCCCGACCCGCGCACCGAGTCCTCCGTCCCCGCGCCCCGCAAAGCCCCGGCTTCGCGGGGCGCAGTCCGTTGCCGCTCGACCGCGTGGTGCGCCGATCGTCGCGTGTGCGCCCCTCGGGGTGGGTGGTGCGCCGGCGCCCGGCACCGGCGTACGGCGCAAGCGGGTGTCCTCGTAGGGGTGAATCGGCGGCGAACCGGGCGGTGGGGCGTTGCCGATCGATGTGGGCTTCGTTGTCCCACGTGCCGCATCCGTTCGTGCGGCACTGTGACATGGAGGAAGAATGAACACGGTCAAGAAGGCGGCCTTCATCACCGTCGCCGCCGGTGGCATCCTCGCCGCGGGCATCGGTGGGGCCAGCGCCAGCTCCGAGGCGGACGGTGCCGCCGTCAACTCCCCGGGTGTCGCCTCGGGCAACAACATCCAGGTCCCGGTGCACATCCCGGTCAACCTGTGCGGCAACAGCATCAACGTCGTCGGCCTGGTGAACCCGGCGTTCGGCAACACCTGCATCAACGCCGGCTGAACCTTCGCACCATCGCGGTGGGCGCTGTACGGGGCAACCGGTCCCGGAACGGCGCCCTCTGGCGTTTTCGGGCCGGTCCCGGGTGCCGCGCGGGTCGCGTCGACC
>NZ_JBSHGZ010000056.1:20494-52367 GCF_053618075.1 Embleya sp. NPDC055664 | reverse complement strand
CCGGACACGTCGCCGGGCGGTCGACGACGTCACGGGCCGGGAACCGATCGGACGACCACCGCCCTGTCGGGCCGGGGGTTGGGCGTCGACCGCAACGCGGTCGACGCCCTTCCTTGCGTTCCGCCGGGGCCGTCCGGCGAGCGGTCGGCCGATCCGCGCGGCCGGGCGGCCCGACTTCGTGCCGACGTGCTGCTGATCCGATATCGCACCTCCCGCCGTGATCCGACGGTCAGCGCATGTGGGTCTCTGTGACGCGGTGCAGGTGGACGACGACGTCATAGGTCTGCGAGAGACGGATGTTGTTCATGATGTAGGGATCGGGCCAGGAGGCGCCGATGCTGCGGGTGGGACGACGCGTGCCGAGCCAGTCGCGGGCGGCGCGTGGGGCGGTGCGCGTGTCCAGGTAGTAGTCGCGCGTCGAGACCTTCTCCAGCGTCTCCTCGTTGCCGCCGGCAGCTGTCGGCCCGACCTCGCGGGGGCGGAACGGCGACGTGGGGTCCTGTGCGTCGACGGCGTTGAACCGGCCCCGTCCGAAGGTGAATCCGACGGCGACGTAGCGCGAGCCCAACGCGTCGCGGAGGAACTGGCCCTGGACCTTGGGGTACAGGTCGATGTTGTCGGGTTCGGTGCCCACATGCGTGTTGTGGGCGGAGAGCAGCACACGTTCCCCGGTGTACCGCTGCCACCACACGGTGTTGGCGGCCATGCTCTCGTCCCGGTGCAGCTGTGCCTTGGCGCCCTCGGAGCCCATGAAGTCGAAGCCCTGGGACGTGCCGACCTGGGCGATGGACCTCGCGTGTTGCAATACCAGTTGGTACTCCTTGGGAATGCCGCCCGGTCGCTGCCGTTCCAGCAGGTCGTAGGCGCTGCGGACGTCGTCGCGCATGCGCCGGCGGGTGTCGAGGGGAAGCGTGCGGCGTTGCATCATCGTGTCGCTGACGCCGGCGGTGGGGCGAGACTCCCGGTACAGGCGCCGGAACTCGGGCAGCAGGGCGGGGTAATGGCGGGCGACGTAGTCGGTGACGGCGTCGAACTGCACCGTTCCGGCGTAGTTGACGTCGTTGCCGACGACACGCAGGGGGTGGCGGTCGGGGTGGTGTTGGTTCCACTCGCGCATCCAGCGGAACTGGGCGGCCATCTCATGGGTGTTCCACAGCGCTCCGCCGTTTTGGAGTTCGTCGGTCATGATGGTGTCCAGGTTGCCGGCGCCGCCGCGAACCCAGGCGTCCAGGCGCAGGCCCGCGCTCCAGTGCATCTCGAACGCGAAGGTGGTGAAGCCGCGGCGTTCCACGAGGTGGCGCAGGAGTCGGTGCTTGATGTTCTGGAACTCGGCGGACCCGTGCGTTGCTTCGCCCACCCCGAGTACCTCGGCGTCGCCGACCATGCGGTCGAAGGCGCGCAGATCGGCGTCCGGGGCGGCGGGGTCCGTGGAGCCCAGTGTGTGCGCAGCCGCGGCGAGGGCCCGTACGGGGTTGGTGTCGGTTGACGATCCCGCGTGTGCGGTCCCGATCGTGCCCGCGGTCGCACCCAGGCACAGCACGAGCGGTACCAAGGGGCGCAGCATCTGCCGCACTGTGCGCGAATGCGGGTAACTCCCTTGCTTCGAGGGGCGGTTCACGATTGTGCGCGGTACACGCGGAGTTTCGTTTCGCATGCGCCCAGGCTAGGAACCCGGCTCCTCGGCGCGCATCGTCCGCCGGCCCGAGGACCGGAGTCCCCCTGCGGCTCATCCGGTTGGTACTCGGGTCCGGTGTCGGATGGCCCGGCCGAACTTGCGTACCGGGTAGCCGAGTTCGTGTGCGATGTCTGGTGTGCCGTTCCAAGCGGCCTCTCGGCAGGAGTGTCTTCCTCGTCCGTTCCGCCGCCCGGAAGCAGGTCCCGATCCTCGATGACTCCGTCGCGCGCGACGGCACCCTGGTTGCCGTTCTCGGGTTCGCGTAGAGACCGTGGCAGGCGGTTCGGTGGACGACCGGGTGAGCTGGCGCCCCGATGCGGCGCAGCGGCGGGTTCGGGGGTGTACTCGAAGCGTGGTGGGCCGTTGTGCTTGCGTGCTCCGGCTCGCCGCCGACCCGTCAGAAGGGCGGGTCGTCCGCGCAACCTTTGTCCCGCGCCCGTGGATCGTCGGCGATCGCGGGGAGGTTCGGGTCAAGCATCCTGGGCAGGAGCGCTGCCGCTCCGGCGCCACCGTGATGGGCGCAAGACTGCAGCCATGGCAATTCGGCCGCCAGGCGGTCGAGTTCGTCTGCGGCTATCGCCTCGGGGGTGGTGCGCAGGTCGTCGGGAACGGAGTCGGCGACCAGGCCGGGCGAGCGCGGCGGCCGGGCGGACCACAAGCGGGTGAGCCGGGTTCGCCCAGTGGGCGCGGGTGAGGGTGGCGGCGTCCTGGTGCCGGTGTTGGTGGGCCAGTTGCGCGACCGCCAGGATCAGGCCCGCACGCACTTGCGGATCGGTCTCGTCGCGCAGGTGCTCGTGCAGGGTGGCGGAAATCCTCCCGGCCCGGCCCGCTGCGACAGACAGGACGTACGCCGCGCCCATCCGTATCGCGGAGACCTGGTTCGCGGACGGTCGACTGGACAGGAGTCGGCGCGAGCCGAGGAACGCGGACCACCGCGCGCGACATGGTCGACCTGCTGGAGCTGATCTGGACCGACCACGCCGAACCCGCCGCCGCCTGTGCGCGGGTACGCGCCGTCATGGCACGGCAGTTGACCCGGCGCAGGATCGCGAGCACCTTCCGATCGCCGGTGCGGGTCGCAGCCAAAAGCGGCAGCCTGCTGGGCGTGATCCGCAACGACGTGGGCGTGACCTCCTACCCGGACGGCGGCCGCCATGGCGCCGCGGCCGGGGCCGTCGCCGCTCTGCGGGACGAACGCCCGTGACGGCCGCGCGCATGTGGCGGACGTTACTCGCCTCGGCAGTCGTACATCCTCGCAGTTCGTGTCCTGCGCCGACGCCGACCCGGGGCTTCGCGCGATGTCCCACCACGTGTCCGGCCCCGGAATCTCACGACCGCCCCCGGCTCCGCGCATCGAACGCCGAGCGCACGCCACCGACCTGCGCCGTCCCCCGAAGGGAAATTCGTAGGTCTCGATCTGCCTGGCCTGGGCGTGCTCACGCTCCGGGGACCTCGGCGTACACCATCGTCATCGACAAACCGGACCAAGCCCCGGCGGGGGCGGACGGGTTCCGGCTCATGACGGGTTGGGAGCCGAGGCGGGTGTGGGGGCGGCGGCCGGTTTCGGTGGGGCCCGGGGGCGGGTTCGCGGTGTGGTGGCCGGGGACTACGCTGCCTGGTCGGCATGGGTGGCAGGCGGTGGGGCGGTCCCGGGGAGGGGTCGTCGGGGGGAGGCATGGTGGGTGTTCGGGTGGAGGGTTCCGATCGGATTCGGGCATGTCCCGACTGTGGGGCGGATGTCCCGACGGCGGAACGATTCGTCGCCTGGTGTGCGGAGTGCGGGTGGAACGTGGATCCCGGCGGTGCCGAGGAGCCCGCGCCGGGACGGATCGAGGCGGCTCGACGACGGCTCGCGCACCGCGACGGGGAGCGGCTGCTCGCCGAGGTCGAACGCGGCGGGGACCCTCGGCCGGCTCGCGACACGAAGCGGATGCTCACCTACGCGGTGGCCGTGCTGGTGCATGCCACGACGCTGGTGCTCCTCGTGCTCGGCGTGTTGCTTCCGATCGTGGCATGGGGCACCGTGTTCGGGCCGGTCCTGGGTGGGTTGTTCCTGGCGATGGCCTGGGTGCTGCGCCCGCGGCTCGGCGCGCTGCCGAAGAACACTCCCGTGCTCGAACGGGCCTCCGCACCGGCGCTGTTCGCGCTGATCGACGAGATCGCGGCGGTCGCCGGCACGACCGGGGTGGACGCGGTGGTGATCGACGGGCAGTCCAACGCGGGCGTGACCACATACGGTCTGCGGCAGCGGAGGGTGCTCCATCTCGGGCTGGGCCTGTGGGAGGTGCTGGCGCTGCGACAACGCGTCGCGCTCCTCGGCCACGAACTCGGGCACTACGCCCACGGCGACACGCGGCGCGGCGTCGTGGTCGGGAGCGCGTTGCGCTCGTTGTGGGTCTGGTACTACCTGCTCGCTCCGTCGCGGCGGCCGGGGCCGGGCAGCGTGGTGGTCAACTCGCTGATGTTCCTGCCCCGATGGGGCGTCTATGGGGTGCTGGCCCTGCTCGACCACCTGTCCGTGGGCGCGGCGCAGCGTGCCGAATACCTCGCGGACCGCACCGCCGCCCGGGCCGGATCGAGTGCGGCGGCCGTGGAACTCATGGATCGGCTCCTGATCGGTGACTCCGTCGACGCCGAGTTGCGGCGGCAGGCCGTGGTGGCGAACACCCGCGTCGGGCGGCCGGTGCCGCGCGCCGAACTCGAGGCGGGCCTGTGGGCGAACCTCGCGGCGCATGTCCGAGGCATCCCGGAGCGGGAGTACGAACGGCTGCGGCAGGTCTCCGCGTTGCGCGGGCACAGCGTCGACGCCACCCACCCGCCGACCCATCTGCGTCGGCAACGGGTGTGCAACGACGAGCAGTACCCGGGCCTGGTCCGCCTCGACCACGACCGCGACGCCACGATCGGCGACGAACTCGCGGAGGCACGAAAGGAGTTGGCCAGGGAAGCACTCCGCGACACGACCCGCTGAGCGGAAGTCGCGAAATCGGGAGCCGGCACGGCGCCTCGCGCCGGCGGCGCCGCCTGCACGGTGACGACCTGGTCGAGGTTCGTGGCCACCGCCGCGGGCGCCGGCCCCGTGAGAGGTCGCCGTCACATCAGGATGCCGAGGACGACGATCAGCACAGTGGTGACCATCACCAGGAGCATCCCGCCGCACCCGTCGTTGGCCTGGCGCTTCCTCCGCCGCGATCCGCTGGGACGTTTGCCGCCCATGTGGGCGGCGCAGTAGCGCTTGCCCGGCACGGTCGGCTTCCCGCAGGTCGTCCCGCCCCGCCCGCGCACCGTCGATCGCTGGCACCTGCCCACGTGAGCCTCCTGGGTCCGACGGATGGTCACCCCATGCTGTCGAACTCTCGCCGCGCGTGGCGGCAGTTCGCCGAAACCGGTTCCCGGCCGAGGTCGGCCAGGCGGGTGTGATTGGCGCGTTCGGGCCCGGCGGTGCTGCGACACGGAAATCGCGCCGAGCCACTCCCGCAAGACCTGCTGCGCGCAGCAATCCCGCGACGGCAGCGGCGTTTCGACTTCCCTGAGGACACCGGCATCTGCCCGATCTGCAAGGACGAGGTCACCGCCGGCAGGTCGGTCCGGCAGATCTGTTTGCGGCGCCGATTGCCAAGCGGATACCGGCATCGGACGCGACGGGCTCGCGAAGAGAATCGCACCCGACGACTCCGGTCCGGGTGGGACGGGTCGAACGAGCCCCGGCGGCGGGGGTCTCCAGGGACCACCCCTGTCGCGTGTACGGATAGTCCGCGAACGCCCGGGCGAGGGTGTCGACCGCGACGACCGCAGGACCCGGCTCAGCCCGCGGCCTCCCGCCGGACCGCGGCCGGGCGGATGCTCGCCGACGTCCGCCGGCCGATTCGGAACAGCACATCGAGTGCTCAGAGCGTCTGCCCCATGCGTCGGCCGACTCGACCACGTGACCGCGATCGCCGTGGCGGACGGCGACCTGCCACACATGTCCATGTCCGGGTCGCCATCGGCCGTACAGCGGCGGTGCCGTCGCCGCGCGGTCGGGCAACGCGCACGGCGCTCGCCGGGTCGAAGCGGCGGTGCCACAGCCGAGCCGGGCCCGGTGCCCGCCTTGGGGCTCTGCGGCTCCGGGGCGGTCGACTGCCGCGTGGTCGGCGTGTTCGAGCCGGCGACCGGGGTCGGCACGGATGTGGGAACCGCCCGTCACCGCTCTCCCGTGCGGCCCGGCCGGGTCGTCGACCTGGCCTTTCGGAGCGCGAGGCGTCGAACTCATCTCCGTCGCAAGGTGGTTGGGGTCGGATACACTGCGGGCTGTTCATCGGGGGGAGGGGGCGGGCATGTCCGGACCGGGCATCGAGCCGTTGCACGACGACGATCCGACGTGGATCGGGCCCTATCGGCTGCTCGGCCGGATCGCCTCGGGCGGGATGGGCCGGATTCATCTCGGTCGCGGCACCGACGGCGGTCTCGTCGCGATCAAGACGCTGCTCGCCGACGGCGAGGTGGGCGCGGTGAATCGGCGTCGGTTCGCCCGCGAAGTCAAGATCGCCCGGCAGGTGCGCGCCGAGCACACGGCGCGTGTCCTGGCCGCCGACCCGGACGCCGAGCGCCCGTGGATGGCCACCGAGTACGTCCCCGCCCCGTCGCTCGCCGAACTGGTGGGGCATGCAGGGACGTTGTCCGGTTCGGCGGTGCGCTGGGTGGCCCGCGGCACCGTGGAGGCTCTGGTCGGCCTGCACCGCCAGGGCATCGTGCATCGGGACGTCAAGCCGCAGAACCTGCTGCTGCCCGCCGAGGGGCCGTGTCTGATCGACTTCGGGATCTCGCACGCCCAGGACCTGACCCGGACGTCGCTCTCGCTCGGGACCGTCGCGTTCACCTCCCCCGAACAGGCCCGCGGCGAGGAGTCGACCGCCGCGTCCGACGTCTACTCGCTGGGGGCCACGCTCTTCCACCTCGCGGTGGGCCGTGCGCCCTACCCGGTGGGCGAGGACATGATGCGGCTGCTTGCCCGGGTGGCCGAAGCGGATGTGGATCTCACCGGTCTGCCGGCCGAGTTGGCGCCGGTGATCGAGCCGTGCCTGGCCCTGGAGCCGGCCGATCGGCCCACATCCGCGGAGGTGCTGGCGAGGGTGTCGGTGGACCTCGCGGAGGCACCCACGGCCGAGCGGATCGTCGGATGGTTGCCGCCGCGATGGTCGGCGTTGGTGGCGGAATACGCCCGGTACGGGCGGGACTTGACGGCGTGGTCGGCGGATGGGGACGCCACCCGAGCCGATGCCGACAGCGATGCCGACGCCACCACCGACGACGCCACCGAGGACACCACCGAGGACACCACCGACGACGCCACCACCGCTGCCGATCCACCGGAGCCTCCGCCCGGAGGGCGGGCCCGAGTGCTCGTTCGAGCGGTCCGGCTGCTCATGGTGTCCATCCTCGTCGCCATCGCCGGCTTCCTCGGGATCGCGTATTGGCACAGCGAGCAGGCGAAGAAGCCCAGTGCCACCGATCGGGCCTTCCAGGCACTGGCACCAGGGGACTGTCTGGGTTCGACGCCGGTCGCCGGCGAGTGGGCGAAACGGGCGCCGAGCGTGGTCGACTGCGGTCTGCCGAACGCCTACGCACGGGTCACCTCGGTTCCCGGCGTGAACGGTGGATCCTGCCCGAGCCGCCCCGAAGTCATCGGCTGGTTCCGCGCGTTCCCGCAGGGGGAAACCTTCGCGGTGTGCGCGGAACGCCTGTACCGGGTCGGTCAGTGCACCGTGGGCAAACGCGAAGGGCGGCACATCACGAATGTGCAGGTGCACGAGGTCTGGGACTGCCGGACAGGGCAACTTCCGCCCGGATATTCCGAGTTGCTCAGAATCACCGAATACCCGGCAGCCGGGCAGGACTGCCGCAGGGACGACCGGGATACGGCGGATTCCGGCGAGTACGTCCGCTACGTGGTCCGGACCGGTGAGGTCGCGTGTCTGGTCCGGGTGTGAACGACCGCCGGCGATCGGCGACCCGCGCCCGCCGACCGACGCTCACCCGAGGTACGGCCTTCGATGAACGGCACCCGATGAACGGCCTGCGATGAACACCCCGATCGCCCCGGATGCCCCGGGCACCCCGCCCCCCACCGCGATCCGCCTCGACCCGCTGAGCCGCGACGACCCGGACCGCCTCGGCGACTACCACCTGATCGGCCGACTCGCCTCCGGTGGCATGGGTCGCCTGTACCTGGCTCGCTCGACCGCGGACGGCAGTCTGGCCGCCGTCAAGACCCTGCTCGCCCGGGGCGGAGTCGGCGAGGTCGAGCGTCGCCGGTTCGCGCGCGAGGTCGGGCTCGCGCGGCGCGTACGCGGTGAACACACGGCGCGGGTCCTGGCCGCCGACCCCGAGGCGGCCCGTCCGTGGATGGCGATCCGGTACATCCCGGCTCCCTCGCTGGCCGAACTCGTCGCCTCCCGGGGCACCGCCGACGAGGCGTGCGTGCGTCGACTGGGCGCGAGTTGTGCCGCGGTATTGCTGGATCTGCACGAGGGGGGCATCGTGCATCGTGACCTCAAGCCGCAGAACATGCTGCTGCCGAACACCGGGCTGCAGTTGATCGACTTCGGCATCTCGCACGCCGCGGACGTCACCCGGACCCACCTGACCCTGGGCACCATCGCGTTCACCTCCCCCGAACAGGCTCGGGGCGAGCCGTCCACTGCGGCGTCGGACGTCTACTCGCTGGGGGCCACGCTCTTCCACCTCGCCGTCGGGCGTCCGCCGTACCCGGAAACGGGCAACGACCTGCGGCTGCTGGCCCTGGTCGCCCGCGCCCAGGTCGATCCGGCCGATCTGCCCTCCGGACTCCGCGAGTTGATCCTCCCCTGCCTCGCCCTCGAACCGGACGACCGGCCACGGACCGCGGATCTGCTCGGCGCATTCACCGAGTCGGGGCGGTCGCCGGGCCTGCCGAACGCCGCCGATCTACGGATCCCCGACGGCTGGCGCGTACTGATCGACGCGTACGAACGCGAGGGTCGCCAACTCGCAGCAGCCGAACCGCACTTCGCTCACCCAACAATCGTCACGGCGCCGCCGCGGCCGACCTCGCCGGCGCAACCCGCCGCCACCCGAGTCGATCACACCGCGCCCGGACCGGCACCCCAAGGACATCCCGGCGACGGGCTCGCCGATGGGTCCGGCGGGTCGGGCCACCGGCACGACCGTCGGCCCGGCGAACCCGTCGACATCGCACGCAGGTTCGCGGGCCTGTCCGCGACCGGTTGGCGGGCCGCGGCCAAGGCCGGTACCGCACTGACCGTGCTCGTGGTCTACACCCTGCTGCTGCTCGCGGTCCTGGCCGTGGTGATCGCCATCGTCGTCGCGGTCGCCCGCGAATGATGCGCGGTGGTTACGCGCGACCTCGATCCGCGCCGCCCGGTCGGGGTGGCCCCCGGGGACTTTAACTTGCATTCACGATGCGTATTAAATAGCGTGCCCCACATGCGACTGGCCATGTTCACCGATGTGGCGCTGCGGACACTGATGTGTCTCGCGGCCACCCGGGACGAGTCCCTGACCACCCGGCGGGTGGCCGAGGCGATCGACATCCCGTACACCCACACGGCCAAGGCGGTCGCGCGCCTCCAGCATCTCGGCCTGGTCGAGGCGCGACGCGGTCGTGGCGGCGGCCTGAGCCTGGGCCCGGGCGCCGCGTCCGCGTCCATGGGGACGCTGGTCCGAGAACTGGAGGGAGCCGGCGACGTGGTCGCCTGCGAGGGCGACTCGCCGTGTCCGCTCGCCGCGAACTGCCGTCTGCGCGGGGCGCTTCGGCGTGCGCAGGAGGCGTTCTACGCCTCGCTCGACCCGATCACCCTCGCCGACCTGATCTCCTCACCCACCGGCCCGACGCTGATCGGCATGATCACCCGAGCGCCCACCGGGTCCGGCTGATTCCTCCCGACCCGACCCTTCGCTTCGCACCCCTGTCGCACCCCTCTCGCCTCTCTCGCCCTTTAATACGCATCTGATATACCAATTAGGAGTCGTCATGTTGTCCGAGCAGGCCACAAAAACCGTCTGCGCCACGCTCCCGACGATCGGCGCGGCCATCGGCGACATCACCGACCTCTTCTACAAGAAGTTGTTCGCGGCCCACCCCGAACTCCTCCGCGACGTGTTCAACCGCGGCAACCAGGCGGACGGTTCGCAAAAGCAGGCGCTGGCCGGTTCGATCGCCGCGTTCGCCACCGCGCTCGTCGAGCACCCACAGGTTCGCCCCGACGCCCTGATCGCCCGCATCGCCCACAAGCACGCGTCGCTCGGTGTCACCCGTGACCAGTACGTCGTCGTCCACACCCACCTGTTCGCGGCGATCGTGGATGTGCTCGGCGAGGCCGTCACACCCGACGTCGCCCGCGCGTGGGACGAGGTCTACTGGCTGATGGCCAACGCCCTGATCGCCGTCGAGGCGCGCCTGTACGCCGAGGCCGGCGCCGTCGACGGAAGCACCTGGCGCGACTGGGAGGTCGTGGAGCGTTCACGCGAGACCGCCGACGTCGCCACGTTTCGGCTGCGACCGGTCGACGGCGCGGACGCACCGCGCTTCCGGCCGGGCCAGTACGTCTCCGTTCGGGTCGAACTCGTCGACGGCGCGCGGCAGATCAGGCAGTACAGCCTGTCCGCGGCGCCCGCCGAGACCCTGTCGATCACCGTCAAGCGAGTGCACGGCACGCCCGACGGAGAGGTGTCCAACCACCTGCACGCGCACGTGCGGGAGGGCTCGCGACTGACCCTGTCCGCCCCGTACGGCGACGTGCCGTCCATCGACGCCGACGCGCCGCTGCTGCTGATCTCGGCCGGCATCGGCTGCACCCCGATGGTGGCGATGCTCGACCACCTCGTGAGCGTCGATCACGCCGGACCCGTCACCGTACTGCACGCCGACCGCTCTCCCGCCGAACACGCCCTGCGCGCACGACACACCCGACTGGCCGCCGAACTGGCCCGGTCAGCAACGCACTTCTGGTACGAATCGCCCGACCCGGAGGGTACGTCCGAGGCCCGGGCGGGACGCATGGACCTGACGGACGTCGCCATCCCGACCGCCGCGCGCGCCTATCTGTGCGGCCCACTTCCCTTCATGCGCGCGATACGCGCCCGGCTCATCGAACGCGGCGTCCCCGCGGCCGACATCCACTACGAGGTCTTCGGCCCCGACCTATGGCTCGGCGGCCAATAGCGTCGGCCCACGACTGCCGCCGCCGGCTCACCGGGACACGTGTACACCCTGAACGGCGGGCACTCGCCGCCCTGTTCCCGACGGAGTACGTGGGCGGGCCACCACCCCTGACACCGTCGACCGTCCGCCGGTCACCGGCCTCGACCGAGTCACCATCGCGTGGTCACCGAGTCACCATCGCGTGGTCGTGGTCCTACGGCGTCTTGTCCGGGCAATGGGTGTCCACCCACGTGGCCGTCAGGTCGCTGCAGGTCACGGTGAGCGTGCCCGGACGGAATGCGATCTCGTGGGTGCACCCGTGTGCGTGCGGCAGGATCTCGTCCAGGATCACGGTTTCGAGGTTCGTCCACTCGCGGCCGCTGGGAGCGTCCACTTCGAAGGCGGAGACACCCGTGTAGCGAATGATCAGGTCCTCGTCGTGCTTCCGGCAGTTGTGCCGGAAGCGGAGTTCGACCTCGGTGCCTTCCCCGCCGCTCGGGTCGCAGCGTCGCACGAGTTCGAGGCTCAGGTCTTTTACGCATCGTCTGCCGTGGAAGTCGTAGTGCTCAGCGTCCGTCGCGAACGCACGGGCTCCGGCCGGTAGGGCCTCGACGAACGAGGGGAGTCGTTCCAGGTAGTCGGTCGGGCTGATGACCCCGCCGAGTCCCCCCGACGTCGCGTCGAGATCGACATATCGCATCCGGCGTTCCTTTCCCCCACCTGCCTCGGTGGACCGCAGCCATCGTCACCCGGCGGGGCACCGTCATCCGCATCATCGTCCTGTCACCGTCACCGTGTCGAAGCCGGCTGGAACGCCTGCTCGCGGTCACGCCCGTTCCCGGGCGAAAAGATCGCCGCTGTCCGCGCCATCGCCGCCCCCGCCCACCGTCGAGAATCCATTCGTGCGTGCGCGTTGGGCGAGTTCGTGCATTCTTGCCGAACGGGCGGTTGCCATCCATCCGCCTGTACCACCTTGTGGGTGACCGAATTGGTGAGTCCCTACGAGACGAACATGTCGACACCGGGGCCGCTCCCGCCGGGTGCAATACGCCAGAAGCGTGAAACATAACGAGCCTTATGCTGTCGAGGGGACATTCCCAGTAGCATGCTCCGCGGCGGCGGTCACCACCGTGTACCGACGTCGCCGACCGACCCTGCTCTCGGGCAGGCACCAAGCTACCGAGTCGAAATCCCGCAGTTGTATACGCGGGACACCGACGAACCGTCACGAACGATCACCGACGTCCGAAGGATTCGCGATCGAGGAAATCCGAAAGGGGGACAGGACCACCCGGAATTCACCGGGCACGGGCCGGGGACATGGGACCGCGAGCGGAAGCCGACTCGCGACGTCGCCATGCGCCGCCTCCCATGCGCGTGCCGTCGAGGCGATATCCACCGGGCGGATGTAGGGCGACTCATCTTTGCGTGGAGAGCACACCGTCGAGGACGGAACGTGTGCGGTCTCGCACGAGCGCGACCGTCGTCCGTGACGCCGCGAAGGCTCGCCGACCTCACACTCCGGGCTGCGGCCGGCCATGTCACCGGGAACTCCCGGGGTCGCGCGCAGGCGTGCCTGTGGCGTGCGTATCACCGCGACGGCCGCGATTCGCGAGCCGACGGAATGTCGGATCCGGCGGAAGCGGATTCGACGCAGCATCACACCCTCCTCGCGATTCACCGCATCGTGGCCGACTCTCCGCCCCGACAACACCGTTCGAACGGAACGCCGTTCCCTGATGGGAGACACCTCTCGTGGCCGTATGCATGCAAAAGGCAACATCCGAAAACGTAGCGGTACCGGAGATATTTCACTCTGACGGCGCACATCCGCTCCGAGGGTGAGCGTCGTTTCATCGAATGTGACCCTTCATGAATCCGCCGCGCTCACACCCCCCTTCACAATCGCCAGGCGCTGCTATCAATTGGGGGACTGGGTACTGGTCCCCCGCGCGGCCACATTCCTCAGCTGGTCGCCACACGCGCACCTCAAGCGTGGCGGAGAATGCATTCGACTTCGGCACTGCTCCGCCGACATGGAGCAATTCGCCCTGTCCATGGCTTTGACCGCAGCCACGTTCGCGCGCCGCCTCGACGACATCGTGGTCCACCTTCGGCCGTGACGCCCCGAAGTCGTCGCGGGCACGGGCCCTCACCGCACACAGCAACGAACGAGGCACATGTACGACGGCATCGGACACGACCTGCCCTCTTCGCCCATCATCCCGACCTCGCACGACGGCGCCACCCCGCCCCTTCGCCCCGACGCGTGGTCGGCCTTCGACACGGGCGTGCCACCCGACCCACCCTTCTCGTCCGAGACGACGCAGGAGTGGCGATTCGAGAAGGAACTCGCCCGGCTTCTGCAACAGCCCGCTCCAGGGACCCCCAAAACCATCACCGACGGGCTTCCCGACAGACCTTCGACACGCCGGGACAGCGCTCCCGCCGCCCACCGACGCCGCACCCCGACAACCCCCAAGGCCGCCCGGCAAACGGTCACCGGCGCACCGGTACTCGATCGGCTGAGCTACACCATGGTCGCGGCCATCGTCGTCCTGGTCGCCACGATCAGCCTCCTCGGCGCGGCCGTCACCTTGGAACCACTGCGCCACGCCGCCGCCACCGAGCACGGCCTGGCGGCCCGCTGGTGGCCGGTCCTCGTCCACGGCCCCTGGATCGTGGCCTGCCTGTCCATCCTTCGCTCCAGCCTCCACCACCACAGAGCGGCGCACTCCTGGATCGTGTCCGTCACCTTCGCCGGACTGTCGATGGCACTCGCCATCGCCGACGCACCCAAGAACGTCCACGGCATCGTCGTCGCCGCCCTCCCCGCCATCGCCATAACCGCGTGCCTGCATCAACTCGTGCGCCAAATCACCCTCACCCGACCACCTCGGCGGACCAACCGAAGCCCACGGCGCCACATCCCCCTGTGACCCACCGCGTGGCGACCACCACTCGGCGCTTCACCGGATTCGAACCGCGCGTTCGAACCGCGCGACCGACCGCCACCCGGCAATCGACGGGCCGGCGCCGGGAGTTCGGTGTGTTGCCCGGCCGGCCCCCGACCGGGCAACACGCGCGACGGGATCCTCGAAGCCCTGGACGACCTCCGGGCGCTGCCGGGCCGCCGGGGTGTCACATCGTGTTGACGATCAGGCCGATGTGGGTGAAGTAGTTCAGCCCGCCGAAGAACAGGAAGGCCAGTCCGGACAGGGTCCAGGCCACTCCGACCACGCGTACCGGCCAGCCCCTCGGGCGGAGCAGAGCGAGCGGGAACAGGATCGCGCCGATGCCGACCAGGACGTACAGGCTGGAGATGAAGCTCGCCTCCAGCATCGGGTGATCCGCGAACTCGCCCGAGATCGGCTCCTCGGGGGGGCGCGGCGAACAGCGTGTACTTCCAGCCCGCCGCCGCGATCCCGAAGCAGGCGAGGCCCATGCCGAACACGAAGACCGAGATGGGCGACGCCAGTCCCGCCGTGCGGATCAGCCGGTCCGGATCCTCGGCCAGGACGGCTCCTCGTTTCCAGAGGTACAGCGACGCGCAGGCGAGCAGTACGCCGAAGCCGAGCGACGGCTCGCCGAACACGATGTTGTCGAACGGGAATCCCTGACCGGCCAGCGGCCAGGTGAGGGTCATGTGCAGGCCGGTCGTGATCAGGACGAACGCCAGGGCCCCGAAGGCAAGCGCCCACGCCTCCGGGACGATCCGGCGCCCGGGTGAGAGGAGTTGCCAACCCAGCGCGACCACGAGCAGCAGCCCGGCTCCGGCCGCCACGGACATGATCGTGTTGTAGGTCGGCATCCGGTTCCAGTCGATCTTCAAACCGGAGGCCACGAGATTGTATGCATTCTGTCCCATATTTGGACAATAATCACCAAATAGCGCCACTCACTCGATCCCTCGACAGCCGACGCCGGTATTCACCCGATTGCGATCCGACGGGCCGACCGACCGGGTGGAGCGTGTCGGTCGGCCGGCGGGCTCGGTGGGCGGGGTGTCGCCGATCATGTCCGGGAGGGTGCCATCGGGCTCGAATCCGTCGTGGAGGACGGTGAGTTCGACCGTCTCAGCCCTCGCCCTGCCGTTCGATCAACTGTCGACGCGACGGGGATGGGCCTCGACGGGCGCCGTGTGGCGATCCGTCCGCATGTTGCCTGGGATGAGGGACGCCCGGACGGGTGGGGGCGTGGTTCAGGGCAGTAGGCCCAGGCCGCGCAGCAGGATGGGCAGGGTGGCGACCAGCAGGCCGCAGAGGATCTTCGCGGCGCGGATGATCTGGCGCCTGCCGATGGTGAAATCCGCTTCGACGGCGATCGTGATCCAGGGCTTGCGTCGGCCTCGCCCACGCTTGTTCTCGCTCATGTGTCCTCGCTCCTCCGAGTACGCGAACCGGTGCTGTACCGACCTGTGTGGCGAGCGTAGGGACGGCGTTCGGGTACGAGGTAGGCATGATCGGGCACGAGAAATCGTGCCGAGCGACTTCGGATTTCACATGGTCGGACGCGGTGGGTGGAATTCGGCGGGACTGCGGATTCGATGGTCGACGGCGTCTCTGGCCCGCGGAACGGCCAATCCGAACCGTGCGGCGATCAAAGGACGTTCAGACGGTCAGGACCGCGTGGTAGGGCAGCGGCTCGCCGTCCTCCTCCGGCGCGGAGAGCGAGGCGGCGACCGCGGCGCCGTCGCACGCGACCCATGCGTGGAATCGGAACGGATCGGGTGCTGCGCCCAGGCACCAGTCCAGGCGGCGCCGGTGTGCGGCGGACAGCAGGACGGCGGCCAGCGAGATCTCCAGGCATGCGGCGCGCCCCGGGAACCGGCGCGCGGTGTGGCGCAGGGCCGCGAGGTATTCCTCGGCCCGACGCGGGTCCTCCGGGGCCGAGGCCCATCGGCCCCGGGTCGCGCGCACCGCGCGGTGTACGACGGCGAAGGGCAGCCGCACGGCGAGCGCGGCGCCCAGCAGGGCCACCGGTGGGGCGAGGGCCGGGCGTCGTGGGCCTGTCGGGTGTCGACGGGACATCACGCGCCGTCGGGCCATCGGCCGTGCGCGGGTCCCGGCGTCCGAAACAGCGCCCGGAACAGCGTCCGAAACGGCGCCCGGATCGGCGCCCGAAACGGCGCCGGCCCCGTCGCTCCGCAAGGGGTTCGCCACCCGCGAGGGGGCTTCGCCGAACCCGAACCGGGCGGCCCACCCCCGGGTGGTCGACCGCGACCCGAACCGCCCCTCGCCTTCCGCCTCCACCAGGCCGAGCGCGGTCAACTGGCGTAGCAGCGCGATGCCGTCCGCGGTGATCCGCTCGCGCGGCAGGTCCGGGTGCCGGTCCGCGACGGCCGCGACGCTTTGCGCGAGGCTTCGTCCGGACGCCCAGCACTGCCAGAAGTCCCGGGCGCCGGAGTTGAACACATACCACTGGCCGTCGGCGCAGTCGAGCACGACCACGCCGCCGTCGGGCATCGTCTCGTGGCGCACGTGCGCGGGAATCCTCACGATCGTTCCTCCCGCCGGGCACGCAACCACACTTCCGTGGCCACGAGTTGCCGGAACGCGCCGAGCGGTACCGCGACGCCCGCGGTGAACCGTGCCAGGCTCCGCAGCACCGCCGCCGGTTCGACGATGCCTGCGTCCGCCAGGGCCGAATCCGCCCACAAGGCCCGTAGCCACGGCTCGGCCCGCCGCGCGCCCAGGTATTCCTCGCGGGTGTAGTCGCCCTTCGACCGGCGGTCGAGCACGGCGGGCGGAACCGTGCCGCGCAACGCCGCCGCGAGCAACGGCTTGCCGCCCGCGGGGTCGACGCGCTCCCCCGGCGCGACCGCGAGACACGCCCGCACCACCCGGTCGTCCAGGAACGGCGCGTGCACGTCGACGCCGTGCCGGTGGCCGAGTTCCCGCAGGTGCCGTTGCGCGTCCGCGGAATGCCGCAATTCGGCGGCGCCGGCGACGTGCACGGCCGCCGCGACGCCGTCGAGGTGGTGGGTACCATCGCACGCCGCCCGCTCCGCGCGGTCCGCGAGCGCGCGACGCGTCGCCGGTGTCAGCCACGACACCGCCTCGCCGACCGGCGGCCACCACGTCACGCCGTCGATCCACGAGGTGGGGCCTTCGGCGATCGTCCCCGACCGCAGCGCCGCGGCGAGGTGTACGAGGGCTTCGGCGCCCGGTGTCCTGGCCGTACGCAGCGCCTGCGCCGCCAACGCCGCGGCGGAGGCGTCGTGGCGCCGGGCCTGCGCCAGGCAGTGCCGGGCGAAGGTACGCGCATGCCCGCGGCTCGCGACATGGGCCAGATACGCGGGGGGCGCACCCAGCACGGCGTCTCCGCCCTCCCCGGTCAGATGGCAGGCCGGCGGGCCGACGGCGGCCAGGCGCAGCAGTGACCGACCGCGGGCGAGCATCCCCGGCACCGGTTCGTCGTCGTCGTCGGCCCGCCCGATGGGCGCCGTGTGCGTCCCTTGTTTCCGGGTGGCGTCCAGGTCGAACGGCAGTGTGTCGTGGCGGCCTTCGACCACGATGTGACGCAGCCGGTCGTCGAGACGGGCGAACCGCCGGGCGTGGGCCAGGTCGCCCGCCGGGGCGTCCGGGTGGTGGTATGTCACCGCCGCCACCGGCCCCTGCCCGAAGCGTGCCGCCAGGAACGCCAGCGTCGTCGAGTCGAGTCCGCCGCTGAAGTCGCTTGCCACGGCGCCGGCGGCGCTGCGGGCGGCCACGGCCGCGGTCAGCGCGTCGTGCAGCGTGTGCGCGCCGCGCGCGAGGGGGTCGATGCCGAAGAGGGTCTCGGTGCGGCGCACCACGGGCGGCATGCCGGGCCGTAGTCGAAGAACCGCGCCGCCCGCCACGCGCGCGATGTCGTGGAACGGTGATCGGTCCGCCCACAGTGGAGGCACGTGCGCGCAGGCGATCCGCGCGGCGGCGGTGACGGCGTCGGGTTCGCGGCGGTGCAGCCGAGCGAGCAGGCGCGCGTGCGACGCGGCGACCGCCCATCCGTCCGCGCGCGAGACGAACACCGGGTACTGTCCGGCCAGATCGGATCGGATGCGCACGCTGTCACGGGTGGCCACGATGCACACGTACGCGCCCGGCAGGTCGAGCCCGCGACCCATACGGCCCTCGCGACCTTCGATCCCTTCGGCCCGGATCCCCTCGTGTTCGATCATGTCGCGAAGCTCGCGCGCCAGCCGGTCGTCGGACGCCAGGCAGTGACCCAGTACCACCATGCGCACGTCGCGGTACACCGCCGAGCGCACCTGCCCCGGCCGCCATGCCCCGTACACGCGCAGCCCCGGCAACGCCGACCACACGGGGTCACCGGGCAGGCCCAACGACGCGGGGTCGGCGGAGGGTTCGGCCGGCGAGCGTGCAGGTTGCTCCCGGATCGCGACGACGAACCCGGGGGCCACGGCGACCTCGGCGAGCCGCGCGCGGCCGGGTGCCGTCGCGGAGGACGGGTTCACCAGTAGAACTGCGAATTCGCGTCCGCCTTGCCGCTCGCGGCACTGCCCTTGGTGGCCCGGCGCACCGAGCCGACGGCGACGACCATCGGGGGCCGGTACGCACCGGCTCGGGGGTCGCCGAAGGCCGGTGTTTCGGCGGACTCCACGGGGTCGGCGGACACCACGTCCTCGGGGGATCCGGGTGCTTCCGGCGCTTCCGGCGCCTCGGGTGCGGAGGAAGCCTCCGGTGATTCCGGCATGCGAGCGTCGCCAACCCTGCGCATACTCCCCTGCCTTCGACTCGTCACCGCGGCGGCCACGAAACGTTTTCTCCACCATACAAGCGGTGGTCGACTTTCGACCCCGCCTCGACAAGACCCGGAAATCAGGGGTGTCGGACCCCGACGGGAACCTTCCGGAATGAACGAATCGAACACCACGGACGGGCGACAACGCCCATCCTGAAACGTAATCCGCCGCACTATCAACGGTTTTCGGCGAAACCCGCGCCCTGAATGCCCAGGATGAGCGCACCGCGGGCGATGGCGTCGGGGAGCCGGCTCGGCTCCAGGCGGAAGCGCGGGTGTTTCGCCTCCGGATCGCCGGGGCCCACCAGTTCGGGACGGGAGGCGTCGAGGCGGACCGCGGCGAGCGCGGTGCGGTCGATCGCGGTCCGGCAATCCGCCAGGATCAGGTCGTGCGCGGAGCCCAGCGCCCCACCGAGCAGGACGAGACTCGGGTTGAGTACGTTGCAGACGTTGCCGAGGACGAGGCCGAGGTGGAACGCCGCCTCGCGCAGGACCCGCAGGCACACCTGGTTGCCGGCGCGGGCCTTGTCGGCGATCTGGTAGAGGTCGGTCGGCTGCGCGGCGACGGGCAGTTGCCCGAGGCCCGAACGCACGTTGCGGATCAGCGTGTTCGCCCCGATCAGGGTTTCCAGACAGCCGCGTCCGCCGCACTGGCAGTAATCGCCGTCCGGATCGACGACGATGTGCCCGATCTCCGCCGCCGAGCCACTGCCGCCGCGGATCACCTGGCCGCCGACGACCAACCCGCCGCCCACGCCGGTCGATCCCTTGATCCACAGCAGAATCTCCGCGTCGGGGTGGCAGTGCACGCTCTCCGCGAGCGCGCCCAGCGTGCCGTCGTTGTCCATGACCACGCGCAACTCGCCGCGCAGCGTGCCGGGACGTGCCTTGTCGCGCAGCAGCCGCTCCAACTCGGCGCGCGGCTCCGGCTGATCGCGCCACAGCGGGAACACCGGAGGGGTCAGCAGCCCGGAGCGCGGATCGACCGCGCCCGGGACGGCCAGCCCGACCGTCGCCATGTCGTCGAGTGATTCGCCCAGTTCCTCCGCAAGACCGGTCACCGCCGCGAACACCGCGTTCGACCAGGCCTGGACACCGTGCCTGGCGCCCACGTCGTCCTGTCTGCCGACCGGCGCCAGGTGCGGGCTGTCGACGCGCCGGGCCACCACCGACGTGCGTTGGAAGCCGAGTTCGATGCCCACCGCGACACCGGTCAGCGGTTGCAGGCTCACCTGCTGCTCGCGTCCGGACGCCTGGCGCCGCACCACCCGCTCACCCTCGAGGGCGTTGAGGATGTTGCCCGCCGTCGCCGCCGCGATGCCGGCGTACTTCGCCACGTCGGTCTGGTTCCCGCCGCGGATCATCAGGGCCTGCAGGACGCGGCGGCGATTACCGGCATCGCCCGCCCTGAGCAGGGTACGGAGATCGGCCACGAATTCCCCCGGTGGGTCGGCGAACGAGCGAGCGCGTCGGCGATCGTTCACAGTAAAGGAGCTTGCACCCGAAACTCAGGCTAATACTTCATTTCGTATCCGGCGGGCCTTCGGACCGAATCGTCGAACCCCTCGGAATGAACGCCGCCACTCGGCAGGCAATGTGTCACGAGTCATACCCGACGGCCGGCGCGATGCCGGGTTCGTGGCATGCGCGGGGGCAGGAAGCGTCGCGGGTCGCCCGGCCGCAGCTGCCGCACGCGGGGCACAACGCGGCGCCCGAGCGGCCCCGCGCCCAGCAGGGCATGGCCAGGAACACGCCGCCCAGGTGGCGATCGAGGTCGGATTCCGAGCCGCCGGTGACGATCTGCCCGTCGGGAGACAACACCGGAAAGGTCTCGGCGCAGGCGGGACAACGACGCAGTTCCCATCGTGTGCCGCAGGAGGAGCACGAGGCGGCGAACATGCCGGGCTCGCGAGGGACGAACGTGGTCGGGCGGCGGGTGGCGGTCTTGGGACAGATCGGACACACCTGGAGAAGTCTCGTCGCTCGGACCGCCGATTCGAGCAAGGCGTACAACTCCGTCGCTCGGCCCGGCTCACGCCCGGTGGGCTTGCCCCCGGCGCGGTCCGGCCGAGCCTGCCTGAGCAGCGTGGACACCCGTTCCCATTCCTTCGGCGAGGGGGCGCGCACCACCGCGACGGCGTCGGCGCGGGGTTCGAGCCATTCGCACGCGGCGAGCATCGAGCGTTCGCCGGCCGTCGTGGAGACGAGGTGGGGATAGCGGCGTGCGTCGGCACCGAGGGTCGCCCAGTACAGGGCCCGTACGAGCCGGCTGACGCTGAAGATCTCCAGGGGCGACAGGGGCGCCACGTCGATGCCCGGCGCCGCGGCCGGGCCGCTGTCGTGTCCGATCCGGTACGCGGCGTCCACGACGGCGGGGATCGCGTCTCGACGCGTGTCGAGTGCACCGGGGTAGACCACCAGGACCCTCCCGCTCTCCTCCTGTGCGGACACGTGCTCCCGGCGCAGGTCGACGAGCGCCGCGCCGACCGAAGCCGCGTCGGGAGCCGAGCAGAGGTCGGTCATCGTCGGTATGACGCGCAGTACCCGCTGCTCCCGCCAGTGAACGAGGAAGTCGCCCGCAGGTAACCAGGTGACCGTCAGCGAAACTCCACACCATTGGAACCGAGTGGCCCGACCGGGTGCGGGAGCGGGCTGGTCACGGTCGGGAATCGCCCGGAAGATCGTGCACGCCGACAACAACAGCAGGCCGGTGAAACGTTCGAAGGCCGCCCGGGTCTCGCGCTGCCGCCGTTCGTTCTCCCCGGCATCGATCCCGGGCGTCTCGGCTTTGGTGCACGCTCGCCACAGTTCCGCGACCCTGCGATAGGAGGCGTCGCTCACGAGAAGGTTGGTGGGGTGCAGTTCGCGGGCCGGGGCGTGGCGATGCCCGACGGCTTTGACCAAGGGGGACTCCAGCATGATCTGCACGGACGTGAGGGCGGCCTCGATCTTTCGCAGGCGCACCTGCGTGGCCGTTGGGTGCCCGGCGAGTTCTCCGACGTTTCCGAGCAGTTGCGTCAGATCTCTACGGGTCCGCCAGGTGGTCTCCTCCGAGCCGTTGAGGAGGCCGTGCACATCGCTCTCCATCCGGCTCACCGCCCGCAGGCCGGCGATCCGCCGCCGCAGATGCGTCCGCATCAGGAGCAGGACGGCCACCGCAACGCGGTTTTCGTAGATGTCGGCGTCCTCCTCGCTCCGTCGGGCCGACAGGCGCCTCGGTCGGACCCCGGCCATCGTGTGCGCGGCCCAGTCCTGCGGGTGCGCGGCCAGATACGCCACCGCACCGGCGGCGACCGCGCGCACGCGCGACACCGGCAGGACCTCCTCGACCGAACGCAGTCGTGTGTACGGGCGATGGCACACGGTGCGCAGTGCGCCCGAAGCCCACTCGAATGCCTCCTCCAGTGGCAGGGGGTCGGTCTCGGCGGAGACACCGAGGACGATCGGCGGCATCGCGAGCCAGTCGTCGAGAGCGCCGCCGGTGTCCGCGGCAAGGCGCGTCGACAACGCCGACAGATGACGAACGAGGAGCGAGTCGAGATCGGGTTCGGCCGCGTCCCATCTCACCGGCGGCCCTGGGATCGCATCTCGTCGTCCAACAGCCTGACTGTCGCGACGGGTTCGTGATTCGGGTCGAACAGCAGCAGGCTGTCCGCGAGTTCACTGCGAACGGCATCGAGTCTGTCCGCATCGATGTCGTAACGTCCGCGCAGGGGACGCAGGATGCGCGTGGCGAGCAGATGGTCCAAGGCGGCGCCGCGGGTCCCGCCGGCGGCGATCAGTACCGGCGCGAAGGCCCGGATCTGCCGTTCGAGTCGGTTGCCCCAGCCGATCCCGAGTTCCTCGGCGAATCGCCGCCGCCAGGCCTTGTCCAGGAACGCGATGATGCCCTCGGCCTCGGCCGCGTGGGCGGACCGCGCCTGGGCGAAGGCTTGCGCGAGTCCTAGATGGGCGAGGGGTTCCGCCGGGTCGGGTGTGCTCTCCGGCAGTTCCGGATGTTGCCAGGGCAGTTCCAGGACGAAGGATCGGTCGTAGGTCTTCGCGGCGAAACCGACGGTGGTCTCGTCGTGGTTCGCGGTCCCGATGAACCACACGTTGTCGGGTATCGCGATATGTGTCCCGCCCAGGAAGAGTTGCGGCGCGTTGTCGACCGGCATCGTGGTCAGCGCCAATCTGGGTTTGCCCTCGAGGGCGAGGGCCGAGAGCACACCGCTGAAGTACTGCTCGGGATGCGAGAGGTTCATCTCGTCGAGCACGATGAAGAACGGGCGGTCGCGGTATGCCGGGCACCCGGCGAGGTAGAGGGCCTTGGTGAATTCCGACTCGTAGAACATGCGGTCGAAGCTGTTGTAGTAGCCCATGAGGTCCTGCGGATCCCGCCAGCCGGACTGCACGGGCACGACGGCCACGCTGTCGGGGCTGCCGAAGCCGGTGGCCAGGGCGCACCCGAGCCCGGTCTTGCCGATGCCGCTGATCCCCTGGAAGACATGCAGGCGACTCATCGCCAGCCCCGCGAGAACCAGGCGTAGATCCGGGAGGCCGTAGGAGAGGCCCGTGCCTGCGCGGATCACCGTCTGCAAACGTTCCGCCAGTTCGGACAGACGTGGCGGATGCGGATCCACCGGCCGGGGGCGGGCAAAATCCCGGTCCATGAGCGAGCAGGCCGGAAAGGCGTGTACCTCCCGGCCGGCCTCGGCGGTGGCCTTGAGTTTCGCCGCCTCCTCGCCGAGGATTTGGCGTAATTGACTGTTGGCCGCATGGAGCCAGTTGTTGACTTCCAGATAGTTCTCACGTTCGTTGACCGCGATCCGATCACGTTGTAGCGCGGACTCCAATTCACCTCGGAGACTGACGAGTTCCTCTTTCTCCTCGTTGAGCACTCGGATCCGTTCGCGAAGCTGCCCGACCAGACGAGAGTCCGTGTTCGGGGCGAAGGCACGATCCTCCGTCAGCAGGGCGACTTCCGCCCGCAGTTCCCTGATACGTGCCGCCGCCTGCTCCGGACTCAGGTCACCGAGGGCGGCCGACGAGGTCTCGTATTCGCGCAGCCGCGCGCGGAGTTGCTCCGTCTCCTGCGTGAGCCGTTCGATGCGGCCCTGCGGGTCGCCCATCTCCTGCACGAACCCGCTGACGCGTTCCGCCACCTCCCGCTCGAAGCGGGCGGCGCGGGTACGCCGCTGTTCCGCGAGCGCGGCCGCCAGGGCGGCCACGTCGTCCCGCTCCTCGTCGAGCCGGGACCGCTCCGTCGTGAGGTCCCGTTCGCGTTGCGCCAGTTCGCCCTCCCGGCGGTCCAGGACCGTCTGGGCCTGGGACAGCCGGCGTTGCGTCTCGGTCCAGCGTTCCTGCCACGCGGCGCGGTCCGCCTCCCATGTCTCGACCGCCTCGCGACGCCGCTCGGCCAGCCATGCGTTCAGTTTCCGCCCCTCTTCCAAACGGAGTTCGTCGAAGCGCTGTTCGGCGGCCTGTTCCCGATCGGCCAGTTCCTCCTCCCGCCGACCCAACACTCGCACCCGGTCGTCGAACATCTCGCGTTCCTCGCGCAGTGCCGCGGTCGCCGCCTGCAACGCCGCGTGCTCGGCGCTCACCCGCTCGCCCTCGGCCGTCAACGCGTCCAGGGTCTCGCGTTGGCGTGCGACGAGCGCCCGGTAGAGCCGCCAAGCCTGCTCCAGTTCGGCCGGCCCGCCGGGATCCGGCTCGTCGTCGGCGACCGGGGTCATCCGGGCGTCGTCCGCCATCCGGCGAATCTCCGCGAGCAGCGTGCTCGCCGTCGGGGGTTCCACGCGCGTCACCTCGTCGTCACGGCCGGCGTCGTCGACCTCGTCGACGTCGTGCGGTGACGTGACCGCACGACGTCGAGCCGCGTCCTGCTGCCCCGGCCACACCTGTGCCTTGCCCGGGGCCCGCCCGGACCGGTCCCGCCTGGTGTTCGGTTTCTTCGCCATGACCTCGCCTCACGCCCTTGCTGTCACCGATCCGTCAGACCCAGTAGATGGCGCGCGGCCTCGTATACGAGAGTGCGGATGACTTCCAACTCCTCGGGAGCCGGCGCATCCATGGACGCGTGCGCCGCCCTGTTGCGCAGGATCCGCGACCGATCGAGGTCCTCCAGCAAGGTGGGTCGGTGCCGGATGAACGCGGCCATGGGGTGCCCTGCGTTGCCGCCGGCCGCCCATACGGCCCTGATGATCTCCCCTGCCAGGTTCGACTTCGGTGAGCCGCAGTTCCTGCACATCTCCGGGGGCACGGAAAGGGCCCCCAGCCGATACGCGATCAGCACGAACTCCCGCTCTCGTACCCCCGGAACGCCCGAAGGGGGAAGTGCCGGCGGGAACTTCTCGTTGAGTCCGGGCAGCAGGCACTCGAAGACCCGGATCGCGCTGAGGGCCGCGTTCCCTCGCTCTCTGGCCGTGTCCATGACGATCGCCACCTCGATGTTCGCGAGATGATCGAAGACATCGGCATGCTCACGTATGCCTTCGCCCAGAACGCGCACCACGTCCGCACGGGCGTCCGCGGCCAACTCCCGGTCGATGCGGCGGGCCGTCTCCGCACGATCGCGACGCCGCCGGCCGGTCAGGGCTTCCACCACACCGGCCAGTTGCTCGTCCTGTTCAAGTCGACCCGCCAACAGGTCGGCGAAGACCCGTCCGTCTCCCACCGCGAACGGATCGTCCGCGCTCCACGTGCGCCCGGAACCGTCGTCGTTCTCGACGCAGTAACACACCAGGTAGGCGGGATGGGGCGAACCGTGGAACACGACGCGCCGGGCCGCCAGAGCCGTACGGCGCGCGTCGCGGGGGTCGCCACGAATGCTCCGAGCCGCCATGTCGTGCCCGCGGCATGCCTCCAGCACATCGCGCTCCGTCGGGGATGTCGGTGGGCCGCCGCCACGCAGCGCGAGCGCGCTGCCCTCTCGGGAGGCGCCCGCGGTGCCGAACTGGATCGTGACCCATCGGCCGCGGCGCTCACGCACGTCCGCGCGTACCGGGTCGGCGATGAGGATCCGCGGCAGCAGGGCTCCCGTTTTGGCGTCCTGAAACACCCGCAACAGCCGGGGATCGCTCTCCGCGACCTCGCCCGTCGCGACGGTGGCGCGCCCCGTCTCGGTAAGGCTCAGATCCGCTCGTACCAGATCGCCCTCCACCAGTCGGGCGACGACCGCCCGGCACAGTGTCGCGTCCAGGCCGATCCGGCGGGACAACTCGTCGAGGTCGCGCGTCCCCGCCGCGCACAGCCGCAGCACCACCGTCTGAAAGACGTCCAGCGTCCGGGAGTAGCCCGTCGGCGCCGTCACCTGGTGCACCCAGACCGGCAACAGCACCGATTTGTGGCGCGTCCGAGGCGGGTGGGCCAATTGGAACAGCGGCGTCCTACGGTCGAACGACACGGCCGTTCACCCCCTCACGACACAGGGCCAGGAACCTCTTCAGCGGCTTCAGCTCCGGAGGAGCGTCGGGCCCGAACATGTCGTCGTCGCCGACCACGACCAGCAGTCGCTGTTGGCGACTCATCGCCACACACAGCCGATTCGAGACGACCAAGTGTCCGTAGGCACGCCTGACGTCGCCGCGGGCCGCGGGCGACGCGCTGCGCACGATCGACAGGTAGGTGACGGAGAACTCCGCTCCCTGGAAGGCGTCGACGGTACCCACCCGCAGCCGATCCAGGGGTGCCCCGTCGTGGTCGCGGCACAGCTCCGGAATCGGCCGCCAGCCGTCGTTGTCGGTGTATTCGGCAAGCTCCGCCCGCTTCAACTGTGTCCAGATCTCGGCAACCTGGGCCGCGTAGAAGGCGACCACCCCGAACGTCAACTGCGGGTGCTGCCTGATCAACGCGGCGATCTCCGAGGCGATCACCTTCGCCTCGGCCCTGCGCGCCACACTCGTGCCCTGCCGGATCTCCGCGCCCGCGGCCGACGGTACCGGGAGCCATACCGCGGGCACCTCCCCGTACCGGGCGATACCGTGCGCGAAGCCGGACGCGTCCCGCCCGCTGCGCAACTTTCCGTCGTAGAACATGTCGCCGACGAACGCGCCGAGGACGGGATGCATCCGGAACTGGGTGTCCAGACGCGCGAAGCGCGTGTGCCCGTCCGGTGAGTGGCGCTCCCACTGTCGGGCCAGGCGTTGAAAGAGACTCTCCTGGAGGCGCTCTCGTACATCGTCGCCCAGTGAGCCGAGTTCCTGCTCCACGTCCGGTTCGAGCATGTGCGGAAGCTGATGGTGGTCGCCCACCAGGACGATGCGCCGGCGCGCCTGGGCGAGGGGGATCAGCAGGTCCAGCGGATTCGCCCGAGCGGCCTCGTCGACGATGACCGCATCGAAGGACCCGTCCGGGCGGCCGACGTCGGCCATGGCCTTGGACACCGCCTGCTGGCACGTGGAGGCCAACGAAACGGTGTAGGCGCGCAGGGTGGCGTCCACCCCCTCCGGGTCGCTGCGGAGGTCGTCGCGGTAGTCGAGCAGTGCCGCCGCGACGGCGTCCGGCGACCGCGTCACCGCCTCGGCGAGCTGCGCGGCGAGGCGGTCGAGGAGATCGACCACGGCGGGATCGGCGACGGCGACCTCCGGCAGTCGCACCTTCGCGGTGATGCGGTCGAGCAACGTGTCGCGCAACTCGCCCAACGGAGCAAGTACTTCGTCGGTCGCCCGGGTTGCCCGCGCGGCGGCCCGCAGCGGCTCGGCGTAGGAGACCCCGTCCAGCAGGGCACTGTCGGCGATGTCGAGTCGAAGCAGCAACGCGCGTGCCGTGCGCGGCCCGTCGTCCTCGAATGCCGTCGACGTGCAGCGGAGCGCCCGCACATACGGGAGGAGTTCCGCCCTGGTCTCCGGGTCCGCGACCACGCCCGCCCGGTCGAGGTGATGCTGTGCCGTCTCCCGCCGCGCCCGCAGCTCTCGGATCAGCGACGGATCCGCGTCCTCGGCGAGTTCGGCGATGACCCGGTCGAGGAAACGGGGCAGATACTCGGGAGGTGCCGGTGCGACACGGTACGCGGCCGCCAACTCGACGGCGAGCCGACGGGCGGCCAGGTGTCGACCGACCGGCCGTTCCCGCAGCCGCGCATCGACGGCGCGGGCCGCCTCGATGCGCCAGGTGTCCATCGCGACCGTGCTCCCTCGGCCGCGCGAGTCCACCTTCAACGGTGGAAGGCCGAACACCCGTCCCCGGGTGACGAGATGGTCCACCGCGGCGTGCTGAAAGCTGGTCAGCAGGACACTTCCCGCGACGTCCCCGCCCTGGGCCAGGTCGCCGAGTTGATTGACGACGGCGGCGATCACCTGCGTCTTGCCGGTTCCGGGAGGCCCGAGAATGATCGCCAGGTCGGGCGTGTTGAGCGCGATCAACACGGCCTCGCGTTGGGCAGGTGTCGGGCCGTGTGGCGCGAAGCAGGCCAACGCGGCGTCGGAGAGTCGGGTGATCCGTCGGGTGGGCGGCTGCGGCCAGGCGCCACCTTCCAGCAGGGTGGGCAGGGCGGGGATGTGCGCACCGTCCGTGCGCAGCTTCTGCATCGCCTTCTCGCGCCGGTCCAACCTGCGCTGATCGCCGCGGTGCGCAACGTAGAGCCACCCCTTGGCGGGCGGATCGCGCTGGTCGTTGAGCGTTCCCGCGAGCCGAAGGATCCCGGTCGCGCCGTCGTACCCGAGTGGCTCGCCGACCCACGCCCGGCCGCGAAGAAGCCGAGACTCGACCAGCCACTCCCGATCGGTCATGGCGGTGTCGGTCGCCGAGAGCGGAACCTCCGCCGCCGCCTCGAGCTCGATCCGTTCGACCGTCGCAGCGTTCTCGAGGGCCGCCCGGGTTCGCGGCAGTGCCCTGCTCATCTGCACGGTGAACGCGATGCGACCGTCCGACTCGACCTTGATCCCGTCGTAGCGGATCGCCCCGAAAGCGCCGATCCGCCGGCGGATGTGCCGAGCCTCCAGTTCCTGGTACCGGTCCCACATGGCCAGGTAGCTGTTCTGCCCGGCCACGAGGTCCAGTCCACGCTGGATCAGTTCGCGGTCGCGCTGCCTGGCCGTCATGTCCCGAAACCCGATGGCCCCGACCGCCAGCGCCTTGTGATCCGTGCCCCGATCGTGCACCGCACCCAGCAGACGCACGATCCGGTACCCCGCGTCGTGCTTCTCGACGTCGGCCATCAGCCCCGGCCCGTGCACTCTGAACCCCTTGGCGAGGTTTCCGCCGGGTCCTGCCGACGTCACCATCCGCCAGGCGTCCACGGCGGCTCCCGCACGCGGCGACAGGAGCAGTTCGCGAGTGAGGAACGCCATGACGGAGGCGATATCGACGGTGTCCCCTCGGTCCGCGTATTTCGCGACGTCCTCCAGCACGGTGTCGTCCACGTCCAGCTGTAGTCCCGCGCCGAGCAGCGCCGCGAGGCCGACGGCGGGTGCGTAGGTGTGGACTCGAACGGTGAACGGCTCGGCGGCGCCTTGCGACCCGGCCCCGGGTGGGCGCGGCGTGACCGGATGAGCGAGCACCACCACACAACTGGGGCCGACGGCCCGGATCTCGTCGAGCTTGCGCCGATCCTCGGCACCGGCCGCCCGGACCCCGTAGGTGCCGGTGTCGGTGGTCAGGTCGAGGTGACCGGTGGGCCGGTGGTGCAGGCGAATCTCGGTACCGTCGGAGAGTTTTCGACCCACGAGGGCCTGCGGAACGCGCTGCCACAGCAGGGATACCAGGATCGCCGGTCCCGGCATGCGGTCCGGCATCCTCGGCCGCCCGGACCCGGCGCTCATCCCGGCGCCTCGAGGACCATCAGGCGTACCCACCGGTGAATGGCGTCCTTCGGACCGAAGTGCAGGGTCCAGCTCCGGCCGCGATCACCGACGGGTGCCGTGACCTGGCTCCCGAGACCGATCTCGCGCCATCGTCGACCGTCGTGGTGATCGAGCCAGAGGCTGTTGTCTCGCAGGTTGAGCAGCGTGGCGGTGCGGCCGTCGAACCGTATCCGCGCGACCGCCGCGTCCGGTTGTTCCGGCGCCGGGGAGGTGTGTCGAGCGGTGAGCACGGTGTCCGCGCCGGGGCGCAGCACGGTGAAGTCGGGCAGAGGTACCTCGGACAACCCGGTTCCGGGCGTGTCGTCGCCCGCCGCCAGGTTCGTCGGCTCCAGGCCGACCGGGCCGAACAGCCCGTGCCGCAGCATCCAAACGGCGTCGCGAGGCCGTCGGCAATTGATGCAGGAAGGTGCGACGGCTCTGTGGGTCCAGTGGCATTGCGGGCATCGCACGGTCTGCGCCGCGGCCGAGTGCAGTGCCGTGGCCCATCTGTCCGCGGTCGGGCGAACCGTCGGGTCCGCCACCCCCTCCACGAAACACCGGGACGACAATTCCCACAGCCGGGTGGAAAGCAGTTCCTCGCGCGGGGCGATGCCGGTGCTGCACTCGTTGGTCCGGTCCGTGGGGTGGTCGATCCACGGCAGTCGGAACCGGTCGGCGTACTCCCGTTGATATTCGGGCTCGGCGTCCGACACGTGGTCGCCGCGGAACGGATGACCGGCCGTCAGGACCTCGAAGACCAAAACGCCGAGAGCGTGGGCGTCCGCGAGCGTCGTCGCCCCGCTTCGACCGGAAACGATCTCTGGGGCGCCGTAGCCCGGGGTATGGATCGGGGCGGATCCGACGGTGGAGACCAAGCCGAGGTTGTCCACGTCGATCAGCCGGATCTCCTCCCGCCGGGGATCCGCGGAGACCAGGACGTTCGACGGGGACAGATCCTGGTAGACGATGGCGCGAGCGTGGAGTCGGCTGAGGGCATCCGCGAGTCGGGCCAACAGGCGCAGTCGTCGGTCCAAACCGCCGGTGCGCAGGTACCAGGCCGCCAGGTCGTCCCCGTCGGGGACGCACAGAGCGTCGAGCGCGACCATCTCGTCGACGAGTTCCATGACGTACCCGAGCTTGGGTGATGCGAGCAGCGCGAGCACGCCGGCCAGCGGGATGTCGTCCAGTGGGAGGCGCTGGATACGCCGCAACCGGGCGTGTACGGCCGCAGCTTCGGCCTGGGTCGAGGCCGTGAGGATCTTGATGGCGGTGCGTCCGCCACGAGCCAGCCACACCTCTCCCTGACCGCCGGAACCGATGGTGTGGGAAAGCGGCCACAGTTGGTGGTATTCGTCCTCCACGGGACGCAGCACGCCGACGAGATCCCAGCGCGTCGACACCGATCGTCTCCTCCCGCAGCGCCGGCTTTCGGGCTCAGGCGCCGAAGTCGGACAGGTCGTCGGGGCTCAGCACCGGTGTCCGGTCCGGGCGGGTGCTCTGGGCCTGTTGGGTGACGGTGATGGTGACCCAGCGGAAGTACTGCTGAAGGCGCGTCACGTCGTGTGCCTCGAACACGCCGCCGGCCTCGTCGTCGACGAACCGGCGCAGCACGGCCTTCGCCTCCTCGGTCATGTCGGGACCGATGGCGACCGCGAGCCGATGGGCACGGGACCCCTTGCGGGAGGTGAGCAGTCGATCGAGTGCCTCCTCCCACTCGTCGGTGGGCCTGCCGTCGGAGACCAGGACCAGGGTGGGAGCGAAGGCTCGGGCCGGGACGACCGATTCGTCATCGAGCAGGTCGTGGGCGAGCGACAGGGCGGCCCCGAGCGGCGTACCACCCTGGGCGTCCATGTCCGTCCAGGCCGCCTGGGTCGCCGGCACGAGTTCCTGGTGCAGGTACGCGCCGGCTCCGCTGAAGGCGATCACGCCGACGTGGATGGCACCGCGCCCGATGTCGGCTTTCCCGAAGTCGTCGAGCATGCGCCGAACACAATCGTTGAGTACGTTGATCTTGTCCGCGGGTTCGTTCATGCTGCCGCTGACATCCGCCAGGACGAGCACGGGTAACGGGCGGGCCTTCGCTGCCGTGAAACGCGACGTCGTCGCCATGTGTCCCCCAACACGCCTGACCGAGGCAACCGTTCAAGCCGACGGGCCCCGCCGACGGCCGCCGTGGTGAGTACTCGGCGACCGAGCGTGGCCCTCGGCTGGAACGCTACTACGGATCCCTCCGGCCCGAGGGCTGCTCTGGCGACTTCGCTCCGGCCGGACGGGCGCAGCCGTCGGGCGGGTTGCCGCCGCCCCGGGCCCGCCCCTGCGGCTGGTGGGACCGCGCGCCGGGCCCGAGCGAACCACCGGGCGCAGTGGCCGCGTTCGTTCTCCGGATATTCCCCTCGTGAAGCACACGTTCTGCGGCAGGTCCGGCCGGCCGGAGCCCGCGCATGGCAGGCGGGTCCTCGTCACGCCCGTGACGAGGACCCCCCGCGATCCGTCTCCCTCCGCCAGGGACAA
>NZ_JBSHGZ010000056.1:0-20484 GCF_053618075.1 Embleya sp. NPDC055664 | reverse complement strand
TCGCCTTTCTCCCCCCCGTCTCCCCCGTGGCGGGGGGGGCGGCGCGGGCGGCGCCCCCCCGGGGGGGGGGGGGGCCCCCCCCCCCCCCCCGCCCCCCCCCCCCCGCCGCGATCCGTCTCCGTCCGCCAGGGACATGGGCCTGATCAACATCGCCGGTGCCGCACGCGAACTCAGATGTCGAGGACGATGCGCTCGGTGCAGGCGCGCGAGACGCAAATCATGATGTACTCGCCGCCTTCCTTCTCCTCTTCCGTGAGAACGTGATCGCGGTGATCGGGCTTGCCGTCCACCACGAGCGTCTCGCAGGCCCCGCATATCCCTTCGGAGCAGGAGCTCTGCGTGCTCACGCCGGCGTCTTCGAGTGTCTTGAGGATGGTCCCGTCGGCGGGCACGGTCACCGTGATACCGCTGCGCTTGGCCACGACCTCGAACGGTACGTCGCCGGCCGCGGGCACGGCGGCGGGCGGGGCCGAGAAGCGCTCCAGGTGCAGCGCGCCCCGCGGCCAGGAGGAGGCCCGCTCCTCGACGGCGTCGAGGAGCCGGCTCGGGCCACAGGTGTAGACCGCGGTGTCCTGGCAGGGGTCACCGAGTGCCGTGTCGAGATCGATCGGGCCGGCCTCGTCCGCGGGATGCACATGCACCCGCAAGGAGTCGAGCTCGTCGAGGAACGCCATCGAGGCCCGACTGCGGCCGCCGTAGGTGAGCTTCCAGTCCAGTCCCCGGGACTCCGCGGCCCGAATCATCGGTATCAGCGGGGTGATACCGATGCCGCCGGCCACGAAGCGGATGCGGGTGCCGGAAGGCGGGTCGAACGGGAAGTGGTTGCGAGGACCCGCCACCTCGATCAGTGCGCCGACGCGCAACCGGTCGTGGATGAACCGGGAACCGCCCCGGCCGTCGACCTCCCGCAGGACGCCGATGCGATAGGACTTCCGATCCTCCGGGTCACCGCACAGCGAGTACTGCCGGACCGAGCCGTCGCCGACCGTCAGGTCGATGTGGGCCCCGGGTTCCCATCCGGGCAGGTCCTGCCCGATCGGATCCACCAGGATGAGGGAGACGACCCCCGCAGCCTCCCATCGGATCTGTCTCACCAACAACTGCATGATTTTTTCCTTCGCTTCCCTGCTCGGAAGGCCACACCGATGGGATCGAGCCGCCGTCGACACGAACGCGGTGCGTGATACAGCCCCGCGCGCGAACCCGCCGGAAAGGCAACCGCCGAGGGGAGCCGGTCGGTGGTCGGATGCGATGGTCAGGCGCGGAGGAACTCGGTGACGACCGCGTCGTGCTCCTCGGGCTTCTCCCACTGCGGCCAGTGGCCGGCGTCCGCGATGCAGGAGTACTGCGCATCGGGGATGAGCGAGGCGAGCTTGCGGCCGAACTCCGGTCCGGTGCCCGGGTTGTGGTCGCTCCAGAGCACCAGGGTCGGCTGTCGGATCCGGCCGAGCATCTGCGGGGTGACGCGGTGTGGAGAGTCGGACCGGAAGCTGTTTCGCATGACGTCGGTAAGGCTCTGGCGCGTCTCGGGGCGCTGGTAGAAGAACTGCCGCAGCGTGACGAGTTCCTCGGTGACGCGGTCCGGCTCGGCCATCAGCCACTCGAGCCGTTTGCGGACCGTCTCGCGGGTCGGGTCGCCGATCGCGGCGAGCGAGCGCTCCCTGAGGGCGTCGCCGGCCGCGAGTCGCTCCGGCGTGACGGGCCCGTCCTCGACCTCGGCGCCGGCGGTCGTGTTGAGGATGATCCTTCCGACGCGGTCGGGGTGGTGCAGTGCCATCCACATGCTCACCCAGCCGCCCAGGGACTCGCCTTCGAGGTGGGCGGTGTCGGCGCCGATCGAGTCCATCAGGTCGACGACCTGGTCGGCGTAGGTCGGCACCATCTCGGTGGTGAAGGGTCGGCCCGAGGAGAAGCCGTGCCACAGCAGGTCGATGGCGATGACGTGGAAATGCTTGCTCAGCCGCATGATGTTGCGGCTGTACGCCTCGGCGTGGCCGCCGTTCCCGTGCATGAGGATGAGCGGCTCCCCCTCGCCGGCTTCGATGACACGGGTCTTGAACTCCCTGCCCCGGTACCCGATCGAGGCACCGACCAGGTCGTTCCACATGCTGTTCACGGACATCGGTCCGCCTCCCTTGTTACTGCGAGAATTCGACGATCGACCCGCCGCCGAGTCGGTCAGTGACTCTGGTGTCCCCACACCTTGTCGCCCGTGTGGTTGGTGGAGACGTGCGTCGCGGGATCGATCAGCAGACCGCCGGCGCCGTATTCGAGCCTGAAGCCGGACGGCGTCTGGAGGTAGCAAGAAATCATCCGGTCGTTGACGTGCCGACCGAGTCCGACCAAGGGCTTGGCACCCGAGGCGTAGACGCGATCCATCGCGCGGCCGACCATGTCGACGTGCGTCGGCTCCAGCATCAGATGACTGACCGAGGGCGCCGCGGGGTCACCCTGGATCAGGGCGAGACTGTGATGGCGCTCGTTGACGTGCAGGAAGTTGATCAGCCGCGGCGGCATGATCACGTAGTCACTGAGCCCGAATCCGAGGATGTTGCGGTAGAACTCGTTGCAGGCATCGAACTCGACGGTGCGGAGCACGATGTGGCCCACTCCGAGCGCGCCGGCGACGAACTCCACTCCCGCAGGTGAGTGGAACGGATCCGGATCGGCGCTCGGGCCCCAGTAGAACTCCAGTCGGTTGCCGTCCGGATCGTGGCTGCTGTAAAGCTCCGTGACCCCACGATGCCGAGCCGACTGCGGCGTCTCCTCGATCACGTCGAAGCCGTGCCTCGCGAGATGGTCGACCAGCGCCGCGAGGGCGTCGGGTGACGCGGTCTCCCAGCCGAGGTACGCGAGCCCCTCTCCGGCGCCGGCCTCGACGGCGATCCGCCACGAGCGCTCGTCCATGCGCAGGCGCAGTTCCGTCTCCGCCGAGTCGGCCGCGGATACGTCCTGGAGTCCGAGAACGCCGGTGCCGAATGTTCGCCAGTCCTCGACTCGGGCGCTGGTGAATCCGACGTAACCGAGCGCGCGAATATGGCGGTCCTGTTTCATGACGGGTCCCCTATCCAACGATCAGACGATGTCGGTCATGTCATAGGGCTGCACGTCGGCGTCGAGCACCACCGCATGGCGGAGAATCTCGAAGCCCTCGCCCTTCGCGGCCAGGAGGTCGTCGTACGTGCCGGCGGCGTGGACCCGGGAGTGTCCGTCGAGGCCGGTGCGAACCAACACCACACTCGCCTTCACGTGGAGAGTGCCGTCGCTCTCGACGAAGACGCGCGGGTTGCCGATCAGATGCACTCGGGGCTTGCGCTGCATGCGCCAGTATCCGGAGAGGTAGGCCGCACGGACCTGGAGCGCGACGATCCCTCGCTCCTTCGTCAGGTACAGGCCCGTGTCGGCGTTGTCCCGATCCGTCACGGAGTACTCGGCGTTCTGGTGGAAGAGCCCCAGCCAGTCGCGGTAGCGGTCCTCGTCCAGGCACGCCGCCCAGTCGGCGTAGAAGGCACGCACCCGCTCCATCAGGGCCGGGTCGTAGGTGCGGGTGCCACTGGTCGGCGCCGTCCGCGCCTGCACGACCTCATGCTCGAATACCTGCTGCTCACTCATGAACGAACCCCTTCTCCAACACGATGGGCTCTTCGTTGATGTAGGAATTCCAGAGCTTGTGGAAGCACCGCAGCGAGTACTCGTCGAACTTGTCGCCGACCTTGCCCGGCTTGAGACCGCGGCCCATGTGGGAGGTCGCCAGGCTGGTGCCCCGCAGTCCGCTCTGCGCGCGTACCGCCGCCTCGAGGTCGTCGGCGGTGATCTTGCCCCAGGAGCCCTGGGAATCGGCGCCGGTCTCCAGGCGGCGCTTGCGCTCCGCCGCCGACTCACCGACCTTGCCCAGGATGATGAGCTCCACGATCGTGCTGTCCAGACCGAGGGGAGTCGCGACCTCAAGGAAGATGCTGCTGCCGTCCGCGTCGTACTGGAGGTCGAAGTTCGGGAAGACCGCGAAGATCGTGTTGCCGTGCCGGACGTCCCGCTCCCACGCCGCGAGTCGGGCTTCCTGTTCCTGGGCGGTATGGCCGCGACTGGCGGAGTCCTCGACCGTGAGCGTGAGGTTCTCACCCAGCTCGGCGGAGAGGCCGGCGGCGTACTTCTCGATGTTGAAGCCGCCGTACGCCGGGAACGTCAGCATCGAGTGGCCGCTGGCCAGCTCGTAATTCCTGCCGGGCTGCATGCCGCCGCGGCCGTCGGCGATCATGCGGTGCAGGAACTGCGGGTGATAGTTGTCCCGGAAGTTGTCGGTCCAAAGCTTCCAATTTCCCGGGTAGTCCCATCGGGCGCGGCCGATGACCTCGGTATCGGCCATGAATTCCCGGAGGTAACGCGCCGCCTCGCCCAGGTAGTCCTCGAAGTTCTCGACGGCCGGGTCGATGGCGGCGAATACGAGTCCGGCGAACTCCGCGACCTTGACGGGTGTCAGGCCGTACTCGGATTTGTCCAGGCCCTCGCCATAGGCCCGCGGGAACGGCACCCCGATGAGGTCGCCTTTGTCGCTGAATGCCCAGGCGTGATACATGCACTTCACCGAACCCGGGCACGTGCCCTTGGCGCCGAGGAGTACCTCGACGCCGCGGTGGGTGCACGCGTTGTGGAAACCGCGAATGACCCCATCGGTGCCGCGCCACACCGCGACCGGTTCTCCGGCGATCCTGGCCGTCCGGTAGCTGCCCGCCTCGGGAAGCTCCGAGGTATGGCAGATGAGCTGCCAGGTACGCCGGAAGATCTTCACCCGCTCCTCTTCGTAGAGGCCGGGATCGGTGTAGTTCCTCCGGGGCACCAGCATGGGCGAGGTACGCGTGTGCTCGTCGAGGGATGGCGTCGGACGTTCCGCCTGCGCGGTCATGGGTTTGTCTCCCTTCGAGACGCTCGCATCGGGTCGTCGTTCACGAGGTCCGCCCGGAGCGGATCGACGTGTCCGAACCGCCGCGCACGAAGTGCGCCGAACAATTCACGCTGTGCCCGAGAATTTCTGCGGTTGATGTCATGTGTGCTCACTTCGAGATCTCGCTCGGCGAAGACGGTGCTGTTTTCTTGCGCCGAGGATCCGGGATGGATTCGATCGCCGCACCGGAATCACCGGAATCACCGGTAACCGGATGGCTTCAGTGTGGAGGGAATTGGCCGCCGCGCGGCAGAGCCGGTCGTTACGCGGTCCGAGTGACGCGTACTGGCAGTACGCGTCAGGGCATCCCGGGCGTACAGTTTCGGACCATGGCACCTGAAGACAGTGACCTGGGAGGTTTCCTCCGCTCCCGCCGTGCGCGCGTGAATCCGACAAGCTTCGGCGGTGCGCCCGGCATCGGGCGGCGAGTACCCGGCCTCCGACGGGAAGAGGTGGCCGCGCTCGCCGGCATCAGCGTCGAGTACTACGCCCGCCTCGAACGCGGCCGGAAAGTGCGTGTCTCCGAGGCCGTACTGAGCGCCATCGCGCGCGCCCTCGACCTCAACGATCTCGAGGCCACGCACCTCCGCGACCTCGCGCACTCCCTGGCGAAGAGTCCGACGGCCGCCAGGGCTCAGGATCACCACGGCGATGCCGTACGCCCGGCGCTACAGGTGATCACCGACGCGCTCAGTCCGCTGCCGGCGTGGATCAGCAACTACCGCATGGACTTCCTTGCCGGGAACCGCGAAGCGCGCGCAATCTACGCGCCGCTGTTCACCAACCCCGAAGACAGGGGCAACCGGGCGCGCTTCATCTTCCTCAACCCGGCCGGTCGAGCCTTCGAGTGCCGATGGGAGCGTGTCGCCGACGAAACCGTGGGAGCGCTCCGGTGGTACGCCACACGTCATCCCGACGATCGCGAACTCTCCGAGCTCATCCTCGATCTCAACGTGCGCAGCTCGGAGTTCAGGTCTCGCTGGGACGATCACAACATCAGCCACCATCGCTCGGGCGACGTGCATGTGAACCCTCCGGCCATCGGCGACCTCAAGCTCCCCTACGAGCGCCTCGACGTCACACACGACCCGGGTCTGAGCCTGTTCATCCACGTGGTGGAAGCCGATTCGCCCCTCGCACAAAGGCTCGCCGCCGTGGTGGCCGACGGCTTCGGGGCACCCCCGCGCGTGTAGGTCGTCGACCTGAACCGAGTCGTCGTCGGTCGGCGTCGCCTTGGAGCGATGCGACCGCGGCTCGGCCACACCCGTCCGGCCTTGTGGACGGCCGACGGGACCTGTCAGGTTGGGGGCATGATCCTGTCGTTCGTGCGCGAGGGGCGAGCCGGTTCGGTGGAGGCGATCGTCGAGCGGGTCGACGATCCCGCCGCGATCGGACAGACCGCCGAGGCCAGGGACTTCCCGTGTCTGACCGCCCGCGTCGCCTACCCCGGTCGCGGCTACGACGGCATGTTCGGCTGGGTTCAACTCGTGCGCTCCACCGACGGCGCGGCGGGCGGCGCGGTGTTCGGGATGGACCCGTTCGTGCTCTTCCCCGATTCCCGTTCGCCCTACTGTTACTTCGGACTGGCCCCGACCCTGTTCGACTCCCCCGCCAGGCTCGATCGCGCGCCGATGTCCTGGCTCGCCCACACCTTCCTGGCCTGGACCCCGATCACCGAGACGATCGAACGCCACGTCGTCCCGCTCGTCGGCTTCGCCTGGGGATTCGACATCGACACCACGGGGGACATCGCGATCCACGGCCCCTCGCCCCTGCCCGACGCCGCCTGGACCGGCCACCTCGCATTCCTCCGCGCGCAACATCCCGCGTGGACCTTCGCCCCACAACCCACCACACAAACTCGGAACGTCCAACGACCCGGCGCTCGTACAGACGCCTTCCCGGGGCCGCGCATAGTGCCGCGAATTCCGTGACCGACGGCGCAGGCGTTCGACGACCACCGGACGAATCCGTCGGCATCCGGGCGCCCGGTTGTGCGGTGTCGGCAAAAGTCGCCCGGAGTCCGGGTCCGTTGGGGCGTTCGGCGGCGCTCCGGACTTCGGGCGACGTAGCGCGTTATCGAGTCGACGACGTACCCGAGCGCGCTAGCTGCACGGCTTGCCGATGGCGCGCGGCGGGCAGTCGGCGTAGTCGAGCAGGTGCAGCACCGCGCTCTTGTTCCGCGTGGTCTCGCGCGGGATCACCTCGTCGGGCGGATAGAAACCGCCCCCGCCGGAACGGGGGTACATCTCGAACGTGTAGGCGTATATTCGCTGGTCACCCCAGAGCCAGTCGTCGATCGTGCCGTCCGTGATGTAGAGGTCGGACGACTGCTCGGGTGTGTAGCCGTTGGTCGCGGCCATCGCCTGACCGATCGTGGCGAACGTGTTGTACTCGTCGAGCGACATGCCCGGTACGACGTTCGTGTAGGTCCAGCCGAACGGCCACAGCACCAGTTCGCTGTAGGTGTGGAAGTCGATCGCGGCCGTGATCTGCTGCTTGCCGCCGATCCTGCGTCCGCGCACCCAGTCGGCCATCGCCTTGACCTCGGGCGACGACTCGGCTCGCGGACCTCGATAGGTCTCACTCGACGGGACGGGCGAGGAACCGTTGCAGCAGCCGAACTTGTAGTTCCAGTTCCGGTTCAGGTCCGTGCCGACGTTGCTCGAACCGGCGTTGGGCTGACGGTTCTTGCGCCAACTGCGGTACGCGCCGGTGGCGATGTCGAACTCGCCGCCGTCGGGGTTGACGTCGGGCATGATCCAGATCTCGCGACTGTCCACGAGCGACTTGATCCGGGCGTCGTTCGCGTAGCCTTCGCTGAGCATCTTGACCAGGTAGAGCGCCATCTCGACGGTCAGGTGCTCACGGGCGTGCTGGTGGGCGGTGAAGAGCACTTCCGGCTCGTTCTCGTCCACGATGGGGTTGTCGGAGATCTTCAGGACATACAGGTCGCGCCCCTGATAGCTGCGGCCGATCACCTGTTTGGTGATGATGTCCGGATGGCTCGCGACGGCCTTGTCCAGCTCGGTGACCATCTCGGCGTAGTTGTGGTAATTCGAATCGGACGGCGGGAAGTCGAACGCGTGCGCGTCCTGCTCCGGCGCGCGCGTCGACGACGAGTCGACGCGGAATCCGAGTGCCCTGATCCGGCGGACCTCGGACGGCGTCGCGGTGATCACGAGTCGACTGTCGTCGACGCCGTCGATCGAGGCGCCGGTGCCGGCGATGGCGGTGCGCTGCTCTGCCGTGCGCACTCCGACGACCTGGTATTCGGTCCCGGACTCGACCTTGTCCGTGCTCGAACTACCTTGCCCTACGGCCGTGTTCGAGGTGGCGCTCAACAGCACGACCGCGCCGGCGAGCGCGCCGGCCAGTGCCGACAGACGCCTTCTCCTGCCGTTCGATGTCCGTGTTCGTGTTCTCTTCACGCATGCCTCCTGAGGGCGGCGTCGGCATTCCCCGACACCGGAGGGGGTTTCCTCGCGTGCGGACGGCCGCCGCTTCGACGGGGGCCGGGCGGCAGCCGAGAGTGCGTCTCCGAACACCGGTGGGGCGTCACGGCCCGAGGGCACAGCCGAATCGACGTGGGGACGAGGACCCGGTGACATCGGCTGCCGGCGACACGGCCGGAAGCCGAACACGAACGCGCGACCGAAGGTCGGAGGGGACGAACGCGCGCTGTACGGGAAACCGCTTCCCGCGCCCGGCCCCGATCCCTCACGAACGCGTTTCGAAAGTCGAGGACCCGATCGACGCGGGAAGCCGTCGTTGCTGTGGCGGAGTTCCGGACTCGTCGCCCGACGCGGGCGGCGGAAGCCGGACAGGGTGTGCTGCGAGATCGACCGTCAGGCGGTCACGTCGCATTGTGTCCGATACGCGACACCCGGACAGCCATAAATCGAGCCGAACCCGCGACCGAGATCACCGGCGCCCGCGCCGGCGGCCCCGCTTACTCAGCGGTGGCAAAGCGGATGCGGACCGGCCATCCGAATCCATCCCGCGTGCCGTGCCCTGCGGGGATGTCGAGGCCGACGCCGACCGACGTCACGCACCGCCACCGCCACACCGCACGCGCGCCCCCACGGCGCACCCGCCACACGGCGAAACCACGTGTCCGTTTCCCACCGGCCGAACGCGTGTCCGGCACGCACTGTGGACTCCGCATCACCGAATGAGGCCGCCAAGCCGTGCGCCGCGCGCTCGACCGGGAGACAGAGCCGCCGCTTTTAGCGGCCGAGGGAGGACCCGGACCCGCAACGGCACCGTCGGCCCCCGCGCCTTTGCGGGCCGGTGGCAGCAATGGCGATCCGCACCTGGCCGGGCAGAGGCGAGGTCGGGCGGTTTGCCCGAATCGGCCGGGTGCACCACGCTGGTCTCGGGCACGAGGGCTACCTGCGAGTCCGGATCGCGTACCGATGAGTTTTCCGCGCCGCGCCGGTCCATGCCCCGGACACCCACGAACGGAAGGCTGCGCCGTGCGAAAACTGATCTACGGCATGAACCTGACCCTGGACGGCTACATCGCCGCGGCCGGAAACGACATCGGCTGGAGCGGACCGCCGAGCGACGAGTTGTTCCAGTGGTGGCTCGACCACGAGCAGGCGAGTGACCTGTCGCTGTACGGGCGCAAGCTGTGGGAGACGATGAGCTCCTACTGGCCGACCGGCGACCAGCAGCCGGGCGCCACCCCGGCGGAGATCGAGTTCGCGCGGAACTGGCGGGACACGCCGAAGGTGGTGTTCTCCTCGACGATCCAAAAGGTCGACTGGAACACCCGCCTGGTCACCGGCGACGCGATCGCCGAGATCACCCGGCTCAAGGCCGAGGACGGCGGCCCGATGACCATCGGCGGCGCAACGCTCGCCGGGGCGGCCATGCGGGCCGGGCTGATCGACGAGTACGTGATCGCCGCCCATCCGATCCTGGTGGGCGGCGGCACGCCGTTCTTCACCGCGCTGGACAGCTGGGTGAACCTGAAGCTGGTGGAGACGCGGACGCTACCCGACGGCGTGATTTTGACCAGGTACGAGACGAGGCGCTGAGCAGCACCACCCACGCGCTTGTCGTGTCACGATGCAGACGGCGAGCGAAACGGGCGCGAGCCGGACGGTTGCCATGTCGCTTGAGAACACGAGTTCCGCCGTTCTCCAACGACATGGCTTGTGCGGACAAGGGCCGTTGAGATGTCCGAGCGCGAGAAATCGGATGAGGGTGTGCCCACCACCGGTATACGGTTTGGCCGTCCGGGACCGGTATCCACCGGATGCCCGGGAGCGATTCTCCAGTGAACGCGGGTCGGACGGAGGTCGGGTTGAGTCGGCGCAGGTACGTGGCGCGAGGGGTGCCCGGCGGCTATCGGATCCGGGACAACAGGGCGCGCCGGTGGTGGGGCGACCTGTACGAGCTGTGTCCCGACGAGCTCGTGGTCGCGTTGAACGCTCACGCGACCCCGGAAACGATCACAACGCTGATGAAGCGCTACCGAGCACAGAAGCGGTAGCCCCACGGAACCCGAGTCGTAGCCACTTCGCGGCGTCGGGTGCCGCCGCCGACAGGATCGGTGCCTGCCCAGACGCCGCCCGATACCCGCCGGCCTCAGGACGTCCCCTCCAGGCGGCGGCGGTCCTCGGCGGTCCACTTGCGGGTGTCCCTCGGACGGACGTACGGTTCCCGGTCCTCGGGAAGCCCGCCGGCGATCGCGCGTCGCCGGGCGAGTTCGGCGTCGAACTCGAGGCCGAGCAGGACCGCGAGATTGGTGATCCACAACCACACCAGGAAGATGATCACGCCCGCGAGCGTTCCGTACGTCTTGTTGTAGGAGGCGAAGTTCGCGACGTAGAAGGCGAAGCCGGCGGAGGCGAGCATCCAGATCGCCAGGGCCACGAGGCTGCCGGGGGTTACCCACATGAAGCCACGACCGGCGGCATTGGGCGCGGCCCAGTACAGGATCGCGATCATCATCGTCACGACCACCACCAGGATCGGCCACTTCACGATCGACCACACCGCCGGCGCGCCGTCGCCGACGCCCAGCGCGGTACCCACGTGCCGGGCCAGAGCACCGGTGAAGACCACGATCAGCGCACTCGCACACGCCAACAACATCAGTGCGACGGTCAGGCCGAGCCGCAGCGGAAGGATCTTCCACACCGGCCGGCCCTCGGGCATGTCGTAGACGGCGTTGGAGGCCCGGATGAACGCGGCGACATAGCCGGACGCGGACCACACGGCGACCACCAGACCCACCACCGCCAGCAGCGAACCCAGGCCGCCGTCGTTGCGCAACTGCCGCACCGCGTCGCTGATCACGTCACGTACCGAACTCGGCGCCCAGGTGTGCAGATTGTCCAGCACCTGCTCGGTGGCGGACTCACCGGCGACACCCAGGAGGGAGACCATCACCAGCAGGCCGGGGAACAGCGCCATGACGCTGTAGTAGGTCAAGGCCGCGGCCCGGTCCGAGAGTTCGTCGTCCCTGAATTCCTTGACCGTACCGCGCAGCACCGCCCACCAGGCGCGTTTGGACAACTCGGTGGGCTCGGCGGGCTCTCGTTCCTCGACCTGCTCGGAGGGACCCACCTCGATCGCACGATCGGCGTCGTCCCCTTGGCGTCCGTGTCGCGATGCGCGTGTCATATCCGACGGATTTCCGCCCGGGCCCACCTCATGCCGGCTTCGACGCCCCATCCTGTCGGAACGAAGCCGATAGGGGCGCCCCCATCGGCCTTCGGCCAGGGCGCGGGCAAGGGCCCCATCCCCGAGTCGTTCCTCGCCCACATCCGCCCGGCGGGCGCCGGCGGCCGGTCGCCGTCGACGGCCCGACGCGCGATCACCCAGGAGACGTCACATGTCACGCAGGATCGTACGGTTCGGTGGCCGTCACCTCGGCCACCGGCGCCGCCACGAGCAGCTCCGCGGTCAAATCCCCGGTCCGTGCGGCCGGGCCGAGTGAGCGTGCCGTGACGGAGCGGGCGACGGCCACGGCACGCCGCCCTCGCCCTCGGGACAGCACGTTCCCGTGGTAGAAAAATCCACCCGGGTCACCCGGCCCCGTTCATGCATGATGACCGGATGAACCATAGCGACGACCAGCGCTTCCACGTCATCGTCTTGTCGAACTTCGCGAAGGGCTTCGACAAGTACGCGTTCGCCTACGGCAAGGCGGGAATTCCGGAGAGTACTCATCCCGACCGATTCCACCTGCTGACCCGTACGGAGTTGGGGATCGGCATCGGCAAGGCGCGACGCCTGCTGGACCGTCTGGCCATTCCGGGCGATCGGCTGCTGGTGCTGGAAACCACGGTGGACCCCGACACGTTGGTACCCAACGTGTCGACCGGTCTCGGCATGGAACTGCACGAGGCCCGCATCCGGTTGTCGGCGGTTCACGAACTCGACCAGGCGGGCGACGAGTTCACCCTGCGTGCGACAACCGTCGAGGATGCGATGGCGGCCTCCCTGCACCTGCACGGTTCGGCACTGCGTCGCTACGCCGACATACGACCGCGCTCGGTTTCGATTCTGCCGGTCGCATCCGCCTGCCAAGCCCGGTGTTCGTTCTGCTTCTCCTCGGCTTCGATCTCCAGCGATCAGCCGCCGGCACGGGTTCCGTGGGACGCGGTCGAGTACTGGCTGGAGCGCGCCCGTACGGCGGGCGCCGAGCGTGCCGTGATCACCGGCGGTGGGGAGCCCACGCTCATACCGTTCGAACAGCAGCTGCGACTGATATCCGCCTGCTCGGCGGCCTTCCCCAAGGTGGTCCTGATCACCAACGCACACACCCTGGCGAAGGGCCCGCACGCCGACCGGGCCGACCGTCTCGCGGCCCTGAGCGCGGCGGGTCTGAGCGTGTTGGCGGTCTCCCGACACCATCAGGACGACACCGTCAACGAGCGGCTGATGATGCTGCGTACGCCGGTGAGCTCCGTGATCGACACCTGGCGCGAGGGACGCGACCGATGGCCGGGCCTGCGGATGAGGCTGATCTGCGTGCTCCAACACGGCGGCGTCGCCGACGAGGCCGACGTCGCCGACTACCTTTCGTGGGCCGCGGCTCTCGGTGTCGACGAAGTCTGCTTCAAGGAACTCTACGTATCCACCAGCACCGAGTCGCTCTACTTCGACCGCGCCGCCAACCTCTGGAGCCGAGAGCACCAGGTTTCGCTGTCCGTCGTCACCCGGTTCGCCGAGCGGCACGGCCTCGAACCGGCGAGCCGCCTGCCCTGGGGTGCGCCGGTCTACCACGGCAGCTGGGACGGACGGCCGATGCGGATCGCCGCGTACACCGAACCCAGCCTGCTCTGGGAACGCAGCAACGGGATCGCCCGCAGTTGGAACGTCATGGCCGACGGACGCTGCTACGCCTCCCTGGAGGACCGGGCCGGCGAGATCGTGGCGGAAGGTGCGACGGCATGAGGTTCGACGTGTTCCAGGAATTCCGGCAGCGGCAACTCCGGTCTGCCTCACCGCTGTTGGATGCCGCCGAGACCAACGTGTACCGGGCGCTCGCTCCGCTGCGACCGGAAGCGCCGACCGACACGCGTACGGTGCACCGGTGCGATCTCGCCCGTGCCTGGCTGCGGCGCTTCGAGCTGCCGGAGGAGTGGTCCCGCCACGCCATGGTCTGTCGAGGGGTCCGGCACGGGCTCGGTGTGGTGTTCCACCGGCTGCGCGCCGTGCACGCGCGGTTGTGGCTGCCCGGCGACGTGTATCCGGTCTACTTCGAACTGGCCCGCGCCGCAGGGCTTACGCCGGCGTCCTACCCGACGCTACCGGCACCGGTCCTGCCGGAGTCGCCGGCGGACGACCGGCCCGAATACCTACTGCTCGCCAACCCCAGCAAGCCGCTCGGCCGATACCTGTCCGATGCCGAGTGCGCCGCGGTGATCTCGTGGTTGCAGGTGTCACCACGCCGCCGACTGCTGATCGACAGCGTCTACGATCTGGGCGCCCCGTTCGCCGCCGTTACACGGCGATTGCTGGACACCGGTCGTGCGGTCCTGCTGCATTCGGTCACCAAGGGATGGTTGTGGCCGCGGACGTTCGGCGTGGTCCTGCTGGGCCCGGGGCACGCCGACTCGGCCGAAGCCGCCGAGGCGTTCAGGGCGGATCCGCCGACGCCGGCTCAGCTGAGGCTCGCCGACCGTTTGCTGATCGAGCACGGCGACGTACCCCGGCTCGTCGTCGACGAACTGGCCGCACGCGCCGAGCGGTTGTTCGCACGGCTGCCGGACGAGGTGCTCGGGGCGATTCCCCCGGCGAGCCGGACCTGTCCCGGCAACTACTTCTTCCCGGTCGAATTGCCGGCGGAGACGCTTCGGCGCGAGTACGGCGTGCTCGCCGTGCCGGTCGGCGTGTTCGGGGAGAGCGGTTGGTCCGGCTCCGTCCTGACCAGCCTTGCGGACACGTTCGGCCCGACGCCGGCGGTGACACGATGAAACCATCGGTGGACCTGGCCGTATACGAGGACGCGGATTTCTATGATCAGGAGTTCGCCGCGCGGACCCACGACATCCCTTTTTTCGTCGGTCAGGCAGTCCGGGCGGGCGGTCCGGTCCTGGAAGTGGCCTGCGGTACCGGGCGCATCACCCTGCCGATCGCGCGGGCGGGTGTCGAGGTCGCGGGGCTCGACATCATGCCGTCGATGCTTGCGCGTGCCCGTCGGCGTGCCGAGGACGAGCGACTGCCGGTCGAGTGGCTGGAACAGGACTGCCGAGACATCCGCTCCGACCGGCGCTTCGCCCTGGTGTTCTCGGCGACCAACGCGATGCAACACCTGCACGACCTGGATTCGGTGGTCGCGTTCCTCACCTCGGCGCGGAACGTGTTGCGACCGGGCGGGACCTTGATCCTGGACGTGTTCAACCCCGACCTGGCCAAGCTGTGCCGACTCCCCGATTCGCCCTACCACCACAAGTCGGTCGTGGACCGGGACGGGGCGAGGCTCGATGTACGAGCGACGACCGGCTACGACGCCGGCGCCCAAGTGTTGCGCTTCACGCTGGACTACCTTCGCGACGGTGTGTGCGTACGCACCAAGAGGGTCGGCATGCGCTGCTTCTTCCCCGAGGAACTCTCGGCGCTCTGCCGGCTGGCCGGCCTCGACGTCGTGCAGCGGTACGGAGACTACGACCAATCCCCGTTCACGAGCACCTCACCGAAGCAACTCCTGCTCTGCCGCGCCCGGACCACCAACGGCGGGATCGGCGATGCGCCGTCGGTACCGGTTGCGCATCCGGGCTGAGCCGGCATCACGTTCCGGGCGCCGGGCGAGGCGGTGTGTCGTCGTCAGCCGTTGCGGTCGAGGTACTCGAGGAAGATGGACACGTAGGTGCGGTCGGTGACCTGTGAGCAGCCGAACGTGGCCGTCGCGGCGTCGACTTCGGCCTGGTGGAATCGCTGCCACCCGGGGCTCCGGGCCGCCTGCGCCGCCAATCGATCCTGCGGCAACGCCGGGCCGCCGCCCCGGACATCCGTCATCACCGACGTATAGTCCTTGCGCAGGGCTTCGATCAGCGAGAGACGGGATTCGGCGGGATGCCCGGCCGCCGCCGCACATGCCCTCCACTCCCCCAGCGCGGATCGATAGCGCGGATCGTGTTGCACGGCGTCGTCGATCCGCGCCCATTCGGCGTTGGCCTGCGCGATGCCGTACTCCCTGTTCGTCGTGCGCTGCGCGTGATCGAAACACCCCGACAGGCGGGCGTCGTAGGTCTTGAGGTCGGCGGTGGACAGGGTCTTCAGGTACGCGTCGTCCGCCGTGGCCGGGGCGAAATGCGGGAAGACCGAGATGCCGAAGCCGCGTTCTCGCGCGTAGTCCGAACTCGAGAAGTCGGACGCGTCCTCGATGTCGACCACGCTGCGCGGGTCCTTGGGCGTGTACCGCAGGTGGTGTGAGGCCATGCAGGCGGAGGTCAGCGCCTCCGTGCGGGCGGCGACCTCCACATCGAACCGGGCGGACTCCGACTGATCGGAGGCGTGCGCCAGGATCAGTACGAAGCGGCGGGTCTCGGCCTTCGCCTGTGCGCTCTGGCCGGGGTCGTCCGACGGTCGCAGGACGAAACCCGCCACGACCATGGCGACCACGCTCGCGGCTGCGGCCACCGGAAGAACTGTGCGTATGCCGGGCATTGTTCCCGTCCTCGCCTTCCGAAGAGGATGTGCCCCGGTGCGGTCCGCGCGGGACATGCACCGGGGCGTCCGCTGATGCGCTCACGTGCTCATGCGCTCACGTGCGTTTCACCAGTTGCCCAGGTCGACGGCCACCTGGTCGTAACCGCGGTTGTAGGTGCCGTTTCCGGAGCAGTCGTAGTGCGAGGAGTTCGTACCGTTGCGGGCGACGATCGAGGACTCGTACCAGTTCCCGGTACCGTTGCCCCGGAGGCAGTGGGCCATGTCCTTGCCGCCGAGCCCGCCGCTGACCCACACGAACGACTGCTGGTAACGCTGGTAGCGGCTGTCCCAGTTGTTGGTGGTGAACTGGTATTGCCCGGTCCTGCCCTCGACGTCGTAGGAATTGTGTTCGTCGATGCTGTTGGCGTAGATCACCTTCGCCTCCGCGGTGCCCGCGGTGACGCCGATGGTGGCGCAGGATACGGCGAGCGCCAGCACGCCGAGAAACTTCCGGTTACGAGACATGGCTGATCGGTGCTCCTTGTGTGATGTCGGACTGCCGATGGGACCTGGTGCGGTGTGCACCACCCCCGCGCCTTGTGGGGCACCGGATTTGCGACGTCGGCCCGAAGGATCGCCGTCTTCCCGAGCGCGCCGGTACCGTGGCATCGAACGCGAGCGGGGACCGTGCGGGGGCGGGGGCGGACGTGGAAGTGGACACGTGCGGGGCGGAGCTGCGTGGCCGGCCGTGCCGTGCGTCGGGGCGACCGCCCGCCGAGGCACGGCGGCCGAACCGCGGTGGCGGGCCCGCCTACAGGCCGTACTCGATGGCGGTGGCGGCGATCGTGTGGGCGGACCCGTGCTCGATCGTCGCCGCTCTCGGAGAGGCGGTGGCGCAGGCCACGGCCACGACGACGGCGAGGATGGCGCGCACGATCCATCGACGAGGATTCATGACTGTCCTTCCGTTGCCGGCGGCACGATCACGTCGACACCGGGTGGGTATCGGCCGTGCCGCCTTCGAGAGAGCCCGTTCGAAAAGATGGTGCGCCGCCGGCCGCGGTGGTGCCCAACGATTCGACAGCTGTCGACACTTGCCCCTCGACGACCCGGAGAGGTGTCATGATTCGTATCGATCTGTCGGCAGACGCCCTGGCGCGCAGCCGCTTCGCCATCTCGCCCGTCACCGTCACCGCCGACCTGCTCATGGCCCTGCACGAGTACCCGGCAGGTGTGCCGCGCGGGATCCGGGAGCGGGCCGTTGCGGCGCTGACCGGGGGCGGGTTCGGGACGCTCGCCACGCTCGGGGCCCCGGGCGCGCACGGCTATTGTCCGGACTTCCTGCGTCCGCTGCCGGCGGCGCACATCGGCGATCTGGACGAGGAGTTGCACGCGATCACCGCCACCGGAACCGATCGGATCCGGCATGAGATCGCCATCATCTCCGGTGGGGGGAAGTTACCGGGCAAGCTCGCCCGCGCGACGGAGCAGGGCGAAGCGGACCTGATGCAGACCGCTGCGGATCAGCTCGCCCGGCTGTTCCGGATCGTCCTTGCACCCGACTGGCCGCGCATCCGCGACCGTCTGGAGGCCGACATCGCCTCCCGGGCACGTGCGGCGGCAGGTGCGGGACTCGTGGCCGCGATCGACAATCTCGACGCGTGTGTGCTCTGGAACGGCGGTGGGATCGACATCGGGTTGCGGTATCCGCATCCGCGTGGGGCCCGTCTCGCCGAGCCGCGCCTGATCTTCCAACCCTCACCGTGGTTCCACCGCACGCGGTTCGCCATCGACCCCCCGGGATCTCCCGATCGACGCAGCCCGATCATTCACTATCCGGCCCTGCCCGATCGCCGCACGGGGCGCGACCAGCGGGGCCGCAAGCCGGCCGCGACGGGACTCGGCGAGGTGATGGGGGAAACGCGTGCGCTGATCCTGGCCGAGACGACCGGCGGTGCCACGACCGCGGAGGTCGCCGTCCGGCTGGGCGTGGCGCGCTCGACCGCGTCGCATCACCTGCAACTGCTGTATCGCGCGGGGTTGGTCGATCGACGGCGCGACGGCAAGCACGTGGTGTACCGGCGGGAGAGGCTGACGGCGATCGACGAGTGACGGCCGAGGAGATGCGGCTCGGGGCCCGCGAGCGGTACCAACCGGCCATCCTGCTCGACCGCGGCCCGCCGTTCCCGGGGTGGGCCGGTGGACGGTCGGCCCATCCACCGAGGCGGTTCATAGGATCCGGTCGTACGGCGGCGTCGAGGTGGTCGAGCATGGCCATCACCACGCTGGGCATCGACGCGGAGGACGTCGACACACGATCGGGTTCGCGGCCGGTGTGCCGACCGTCGTCCCACTGGGTGGTGACGGGCACGTTCGCGTCCGCCGCGGCGAGCCGGGCCTCGGCGTCGCGGTCGCGGATGACGCTGCTCGATGTGCCCATGTCCCGCCATGGGATGGGCCCATGAACGACGACGAGAATGTGCCGGTGCTCGATGTTCCGCACGACACGTGGTGGTTGGCACCGATGCTGACGTCGGTGATCGGTGTGCCGCTCGTGGTCTGGGAGTTCGGCGTGCTCGTGGTCGGGGACGCCGGGGGCTTCCTGGAGTTCGTGGTCCGGGCGGCCGCGGTCCTGTTCGTAATCGCCTGGACCCTGCCCCACACCCGCGCGAATCGGGGGATCCGCATGACCACGGCCGGCGGGGGCCTGGGCTGCGCGCTCGTGCCGGTGTTGCTCGCGCCGGCACTGAGCGCTTCACTCTGAATGGTGGGGGTGCGCATTGCTCGCCGGGTGGTGGGCGGCGCGGCGGAGGAGGCGCGGGCCGGGTCGTGCTCGTCCGTGGGGCGGCGGTGCGGCTGCGGCTACCCTGCGGGAATGCCGTACGAACTCAGCGCCGTCGTCGGGAGTTTCGACCTGCTCAGGAACCGGACCGCCGGGATCGGGGAAGCGGTTGTCGCCCCGCTCCGACGGCGGTTGGGGCTGATGCCCGTCACCGAACGACTCTTCGAGGAGCCGGCCGACCCCGCCGGTCGGGACGGTGCCGGGCGCGGTCGACCACGCGCGGTGATGTCCGCGGTTCTTGAGCAGACCCTGGGCCACTGGTCGCGTGGCGGGCCGATCGCGTGCGTGGAGGCGGACTTCCACGGAGGAGACGGATACCAGATTGCCGCGGTGTGGCGAAACGGCGCGAGGGTGTGGGGTCCGGTCCATACCCGGGACTTCACCGGTCCACGGGAGGACTGGCCGATCAACGCCGCGCTCGCGCTGCTCGATGTCGTTCCGGCCGGCATCGAGGGCGCGGACCACCACGACCTGTTCCTGGAAGTGGGGCTCGGTCGGGAGCAGGACACACACGGCTGGCAGTCGGCCGGACGGGCCGCGCAATGGGCGGCGACCTACGACGAGTGGCATCGGGCGCGGTCGGCGGAGGATGAGAGAACGGCGCGCGCCGCAGCGGAGTTCGAGAAATCCAGGAGACTCCCGAACGTCCCGGTGGCTCTGGACGGCAAGGCGATCATGGCACTGCTCGGCATACCTCCGGGCCCACTGATCGGTGCGGCCACTCGTCATCTACAGGATCTGCATCTCGAACACGGCCCCCTGTCACACGAAGAGGCCGCAACCCGGCTGCGAACCTGGGCCGCGAAACAGGACACGCGGCGGCCCGGCCGGTGATCCGCCTCGCTACAGACCGTTCCCCGACGAGCCGGGGCGCCGGCGGCCGACGATCTCGGCCGCCTCGGACGCCGGTTCCACGTTCCGCCGCCGCGACCCGTCTCGGTTGATGTCGACCGTGGTCACGGCGACAACGTAGGCGCGGCCCGGGCCGCGCCGGCATCTCGTGGCACGCGACATCGCCCCCGATTGGGTTAATGTCATAGTTCGTGCCGTTATGTCTGATGTGATCGTGCTTCGAGATTCGAGCACGAACCTTGGGAGAGAACATGCGTATTCGTACTGTCGCCGCGGCCGTCGTCCTGACCGGGATCACCGCGATCTTCGGGGCCGGCACCGCCCAGGCCGACGCCTTCGGCGGCCAGGAGTCCGCGACCATCGTCGCGTTCGGCGAAGGTCATCACGGTCAGGGCGAATTCTTCCTGGTCGGCGACGCCGACCGCGCCTTCGGCTTCGCGGGCTAACCGAGCAACACCCCCGGGGCCGACCTCGGTCCGCCCGAACGTCGCCCCGGGGCACCTCGGCCGTGCGGCGGTACGGCGCACCCCCGTCGCCGGGGTTGCGCCGTACCGCATCGGCGCGCCGCCGTCGGGCCTGTTTCGGGTGAATCTCGGACACCGGGCCCGGATCGGTGCCAGGGTGGCCGGGTGCCCGGTTGTGGGGTCCACACATTCGCCAAGCGGCGTGCCGTGCGGGCTGTGCCCCGCAGCCGGGCCGTAAGCGGGTCGCGGACGGGCGCCGGTCGGCACGACAC
>NZ_JBSHGZ010000055.1:0-53678 GCF_053618075.1 Embleya sp. NPDC055664 | reverse complement strand
TACGTGGTACTGACCCGCGCGGTCTCCGGCCTGATCGTCCTACACGCAGCCCCCCGGCCCACCCCCCAGACAACCCCGGAGCCCGCGGGGCGCCCCCCCCCGGCCCCCGGGAGGGGGCCGACGCGCGCGAGGGTTCGGCGACTACTTGAACCCGATCCGGTCCATGAAGAAGACGCCGGTGTTGAACTGCACGACGCCGGTGATCTTCTTGTTGGAGATCACCGCGATCGAGGACTCCGCGTAGGTCCACGCCGGCAGGTCGGCGACCATCGCCTTGCTCAGGTCCGAGGCGGCCTTCTTGCGCACGGCCGGGTCGGTGGAGTTGCGGCCGGTCAGCAGCGCGGTGTCCACCGCGTCGCTCTTCCAGCCGACGAAGTTGGTCGGGCTCTTGGAGAACCAGTTGTTGAACGTCACCGGTTCGGGGTCGGCCAGCCACTGCTGGAAGAGCATCGCCTGGAAGTCCTTGCGGAACGCGTACTTCTCGACATACGCGCCGATCTCCAGCGGCTCCAGCTTCATCGACACGTTCTTGTAGTCGGCCAGCTGGGTCTGCATCCACTCGGCGACCTTGATCGACGACGGGTTCTGCGGCAGCAGGTAGCTGAACTCGACCTTCTTGCCCTCCCGCTCCAGCTCGTCGAAGAGCTGCTTGGCCTTGGCCTTGTCCGGTGCGGCCTGCACGGCGGCCGGGTCGTAGAACGGCGACTTCTGGGCGAAGAAGCCCTTCGCCGGCACGTAGCCGTTGGCGAGCGTCTTGGGGATGCCGGCCGGGTCCAGGGCCAGCGTGATCGCCTGGCGCGCCCGCAGGTCGTCGAACGGGGGTCGGGTCATGTTGAACTGGATCATCTGGCCGCCGTCGACCGTGCGCTGGACGACGCCGATCTCCTTCTCCGCCTGCGCGATGGTGGCGTTGTCGGAGCTGACGAACACGTCGGCGCCACCGCTGGTGACCGTGCTGTACTGCTGCTTGATGTCCGGCACGTTCTTGATCGTCAGCTTGTCCAGCTTGGGCAGACCCTTGTCCTTCTGCCAGTACTTGTCGTTCTTGACGAAGACCTGCTGGCTGCCGCGCGTCCAGCTCTCCAGCTTGAACGGCCCCGCGCCCACGGGCCGGTTGCGGTACTCGTCCGGACCCTTGGCCAGCGAGGCGGGCGAGGCGATGTAGGTCAGGTCGATCGCGATCGCCCGGTCGAGGTTGGCGTTCGGCATGCCGAGCGGGGTGATCTCGATGGTGTTCGGGTCGACCACCTTGGTGGTCAGCCCGGCGGCGATCTGGCGGTGCAGGGACTGTACGTCGGCCTTGGCGTGCATGTCCCAGTTGGTTTTGACCGCCTCGGCGTTCAGCGGCGTGCCGTCGGAGAACACGACTCCGGGGCGGAGCTTGAGCAGCCACGTCTTGCCGTTGTCCGCGGTGGTCAGCGCCTCACCCAGGTGCGGCTTGACCGAGTTGTCCTTGTCTATGTAGAAAAGCGGGTCGTACAGCGCGGCCAGGCGCGGCTCGTCCGCCACCGCGACCGAGGAAGCCTTGAACGGGTCGAGCGAGGCGGAGTCCTGGACGGCCAGCATGGTCATGCCGCCGCCGGACTTGGCCTCGCCCTGGACCGCGGACTGATTGCCGCCCGAGGACTTCGAGTCGTCCGAACCGCCACACGCGGTGGCCGTGATGCCGAGAGCCAGCGTCATCGAGACCAGAGCAGTGCGACGTGCGGTCGTGCGTCGTGCAGACAACGTTCTTGCCACCTCCGCCGGGGAACAACACAAGTGGTGCCGGGAGCCTTGAGCGTGGAGCGTGGAGCGGGGACTGCCGAATCGGTACTGCGTGCGGCACACCGTAGATCCACTCGGCGCAACATGCACGACCTGTACGCCGATCTGTTACATCGTTACAGGCAGTCGTTGAATCGTGTCGGAACCTTGCCCCGCACGGCCCCGCGGAACCGGCCGGGAAGCCCGTCCGCGATGTGCGAACGGGCCTCCCGGACACCGTCGGTGACGATGCGTCGGATCCGGCCGGGGTCGATCCGGCGCGCGGGATCGGCTACTTCAGCCCGACCCGGTCCATCAGCATGCCACCGTCCTGGACGCCGACCACACCCACGGCCCGGGGGCCGGAGATGATGTTGGTGACCGCCTCCTGGTAGGCGAGCATCGGCAGGTCCTTGACCAGCGCCTTCTGCAGATCCGCGTAGGCGGCCTTGCGCACCGTCTCGTCGGTGGTGGAGCGGCCCTTGATCAGCGCCGCGTCCGCCTCGGGGCTCTTGTAGCCGGTGAAGTTCAGCGGGGTCTGCGAGAACAGGCTGTTGAACAGGATCGGTTCCGGGTCGCTCGACCAGATCTGGTAGAGCGCCGCGGTGTAGTTCTTCTGCACCGTCAGTCGCAGGTAGTAACTGCCGACCTCGGCCTTGTCGAGCTTGACCTCGACGTTCTTGAAGGCGTTCAGCGCCGTCATGGTGTATTCGGAGGTCGCGTTGGAGGTCGGGTTCTCCGGGACCAGGTAGTTGAACTTGACCGGCTTGCCCTCGCCCGCCAGTTCGTCGAAGAGCTTTTGCGCCTCGACCTTGTTCGGGCTCGGCTGCACGGCGGTGGAGTCGGTGAAGTTCTTGCCGCTGTGGAAGATGCTCTTGGCCGGGGTCGCCGTACCCGCGAACATCTTCTGGTTCAGGTCGGCCGGGTCGAGCGCGAGCGCGACCGCACGGCGGGCGCGCGGGTCGTCGAACGGCGCCTGCGAGGTGTTGAACACGATCATCTGGCCGCCGTCGAGGGTGAACGGCGTGACGCCCAGGCCCGCTTCCTGGGCGGCCTTGGTCTTTTGCGCGTCGATCGTGAAGGTGATGTCGGCGCCGCCGGCCTTGATCGTGTCGACCTGCTGCTTGACGTCGTTGACCACCTTGATGGTCAGCGTGTCCAGATACGGTTTGTCGGCGCCCTGCCAGTAGTTGGGGTTCTTCTCGAACACCATCTGGCTGTCCCGGTTCCAGGTCTTGAGGATGAACGGGCCCGCGCCGACCGGCCGTTCGCCCTTCGGGTCGATCCCGTACTGCTTGGGCGACTCGATGTAGGACAACTCCGTGGCCACGGTGCGGTCGAAGTTGGCGTTCGGCATCGGCAGGGTGACCTTGAGCGTCAGCGGGTCGGCCACCTCCAACCCCAGGCCGGACGCCGCCGGGCGGTGCTGGCTGAGTACCTCCGGCTTGGCGTGCATCTCCCAGTTGAACTTGACCGCCGCCGCGTCCAGCGGGGTGCCGTCGCTGAACTTGACGTTCGGCTTGACCTTCAGCTCCCAGGTCTTGCCGCCGTCGTCGCTCTTCAGGCTCTCGCCGATCTGCGGGACGACCTTGTTCTGCGTGTTGTCCACGTAGAACAGCGCGTCGTAGACCGCGAGCATGCGGTTGAGGTCGGTGACCGCCGCGTAGGACGCGTTGAACGGCGTCATGCTGCGGGCGTCGGACACGGTCAGCAGGGTGAGGTTGCCGCCCTTCTTCGCGCCCGCCGAGGCGTTCGGGTCCGCCTTTCCGCCCGGGGCGTCGTCACCACCGCCGCACGCGGCGAGGGTCAGGGCCAGGACCGAGGCGCCGGCGAGGGTCGCCGTACGCCGTCGTGCGATGGTGCCGTGGTGCTTGCTCATGTGACTCCTCCGTTGTCACAAGGCACACCGGTCCCCGTTCGGACCGGATGTGGTGGTGCGGTGGTGCACGACCGGGTGGTGCCCGCGGCGCCCGAAACGCGGCGTCGTGGCGGCCACCCGGCCGGGTTTGTGGGGTCAGCCGTCCATCAGCGCCGCCCGATGGCGTCGAAGTGGATCAGCCCGTCGTTGTACAGCTGGATCCCGACCACGTCGGAGCGGTGCACCGCTCCGATCACCGCCGACGAGTAGACCCAGAACGGCAGATCACGATTGACCTGGTTCTGCAGCCGGGTGTAGGCGTCGCGTCGCGAGGCGGCGTCGGTGGAGCGTCGGCCGTCCTCGAGGGCGGCGTCCACGACGTCGTTGGCGTAGCCGGTGATATTGCTCAACCCGGCCTTGCTGTACAGGAACTGATAGATCGTCGGTTCCACGTCGTCGGCCCACAGCTGACACACCGTGGCGTCGAAGTCGTTGCCGGCCAGTCGGGTCACCAGCGAGGCCATGTCGGTGACCTCGACGATCACGGTCACGCCCGGATAGCCCTCCAGGGTCTGCCGGATGTATTCGGCGGTGTCCCGCATCTTGCCCGCGTCGGGCACCAGATAGCGGAAGACGAACGGCTTCTTCCCGTTCGCGGTGATCTGCGCGAACAGCGCCCTGGCCTCCTCCGGCCGGTTCTCCGGCGCGGCCAGGTTGACGTTCGCCAGCGGCGAGGAGGCGTCGAAGATGCCCCGCGCCGAGTCGTCCCGGCCGCCGTAGAAGCGCCGGTTGATCTCCGTACTGCTCAGCGCGAGCGCCACCGCCCGGCGGGCGTTCGGGTCCTGGAAGGGGCCCTTGCGCACGTTGAAGGCGACCATCAGGCCGCCGTTGAGCCGGGCGTCCTCGACGACGAGCCCGTCCGCGCGGGCCTGGGCGATGCTCTGCGGATCGGTGCTCAGCGTGAGGTCGGCCCGCTTCGCGCGGATCGTCTTGTTGCCCGACTCCGCGTCCTTGTCGACCCGGAAGACCACCTCGTCCAGATAGGGGCGATCGTGTTGCCAGTACTGGGGGTTGCGCTCCAGACGCAGTTCCCTGCCCGGCTCCCAGCTCTTGAGCTTGAACGGGCCCGCACCGACCGGCGCGTGCTTGAGCTCGAAGCGGCCCTCCGGGGTGGCGGCGAGCCGCCGGGGCGCCACGAACGACAGGTTGCGGGCGACCGTGTGGTCGAAGTTCGCGTTGGGAGACGGGAGTTCGATCTTGAGCTGGAGCGCCGACACCTCGGTCAGCTGCACCTTCTGCAGCGGGCCGCCGACCAGCGAACGCACCGAAGGATCGCGATGCGCCTCCCAGTTGGCCTTGACCGTGCCGGCGTCGAGCAGGCTGCCGTCGGTGAAGCGCACGTCCGGGCGCAGCGTCAGCGTCCAGATCCGCGAGGTCTGGTCCGACACCAGCGACTCGGCCAGTTTCGGGCGCACCCCGCCGGTGGTCGGATCGGTCCACACGAGGACGTCGTACAGCGCGGAGAGTCGGTTCGAGTCGGCGATGCTGGAGTAGGACGCGGTGAACGGATCGAGCCCGCGTTCCTCTCCCGGCATCAGGATCGTCACCGAACCGCCGTGTGGAGGCTCGCCGGACGAGCCCTTGGAGCCGGACGAGCCCAGCCCGCAGCCCGCCGTGGCCAGCACCGTCGTCGCCGCGAGCGCGAGGGCGAGCGAGAGCCGGCGGCGCGGGCCCCGGCGTCCTGGTGGTAAGGGTGTCTTCTTATCGGGTACCACTGCCGGCCTACCTACCTATCACTGTGGGGTTCGAACGTGCGTCGTGCGTCGGTGCAGTCGTGCAGTCGTTCCAAAAGTGCGGTAGCGCTGTGGTGCGAGGGCGCGGATCGGCGGAGGGATCGGGCCCGTCCGCGGTTCGGGGGAGGGGCGGACCCGGATGCGCCGGGGGCGTCCCGCCCGGGTTCACGGATTCCGGGCGGGACGGGGTGGAACGACTAGCCGGTGGTTCCGATCCGGTCCCACAGGACGATGCCGTCGTTCATCAGCTGGACGCCGGTGATCCTGGGGGCGTAGATCGCGGCGGTGACCGCTTCCTGGTACACCCAGAACGGCATGTCCTTGTTCACCTGCAGCTGTACACGCGTGTAAGCGTCACGTCGGGCCGCGGGGTCGGTCGTCCTGCGCGCGTCCTCGAGCGCGGTGTCGACCGAGGCGTTCTCGTAACCGCTGTTGTTCGTCATGCTCTTGCCGTGCAGGAGATCGTAGATGCCCGGCTCCGGGTCGTCGATCCACTGCTGTCCGAGGGCGGCCTGCCACTCGGTGCTGCCGCCGCCGCGGACGGTTTTGACGTAGGTCGCGATGTCGACAACCTTGACCTCCATCTCGACGCCGGGATACGTGCCGAGCACCTGCTTCATGTACTCCGCGACCCGGATCGAGGCCGGCGCCTGCGGCACCCAGTACGTGAACTTGATCGGCTTGGTGCCGTTCGCGGTGACGTCGTCGAAGAGTTCCTTCGCCCGCTGCTTGTCGTTCTCCGACGCGGCCAGTTGGATGTTGGCGACGGGGGAGGACGCCGCGAAGATGCCCTTGGCGGGGATGCCCTTGGCGCCGAAGAACTTCTGGTTGATCTCGGCGCCGCTGAACGCGAAGACGAACGCGCGGCGGGCGCGCAGGTCCTTGAACGGCGCGACGTTCATGTTGAACACGACCATCTGGCCGCCGTTGAGGCCGATCCGCAACACGCCGAGCTTCTTGTCCTCGCCCTGCGCGACGGCGAGGGGGTCCACCGCGACGGTGAGATCGGTTTTGCCGTCGTCGACCGCCGCCACCGAGTGGGTGACGTCGGTGTCGACGGTGATGGTCAGGTTGTCCAGGTGCGGCAGCCCCTTCTCGCGCTGCCAGTAGTCGGGGTTGCGGGTGAAGGTCTGCTTGACCCCGCGCTCCCACGTCACCAGCTTGTAGGGGCCCGCGCCGACCGGCTTGTCGGCGATTCCGGTCGGGCTGGCCCGCAGCGCGGTGGGCGAGGCGATGAACGCGAGCGAACGGGTCACCAGGTGGTCGAAGTTCGCGTTCTCGGAGATCAGTTTCACGTCGAGCGTGAGCGGGTCGCTGACGGTGAGCGAGAGGATGTTGCTCGCCGCGCCCCGCTGGAAGGAACCGACCTTGGGGTCCTTGTGCCGGTCCCAGTTGAAGCGGACCGCCTCGGCGTCCAACACCGTGCCGTCGCTGAACTTCACGTTGGGGCGGAGCTTGAGTCGCCACGTGTCGGCCTTGCTGCCGAGGACGGCCAGCGACTCGGCGAGCTGCGGGCGCACGCTGCCGGTGGTGGGATCGGTCCACACCAGCGAGTCGTACAGCGCGGACATCCGACTTCCGTCGGCGACGTTCACGTACGAGGTGGAGAAGGGGTCCAGGCTCGTGGAGTCGCCCGGGAGGCTCATCGTGAGCGAGCCACCCTGCTTGGGCGTGCCCGCGGCCGACGGTTTGGTGTCGTCGTCGTTCCCGCAGCCGGCGAGGCCGCCGGCCAGCGCGGTCGCCGCGATCAGCGCGACTATTCGGCGGTGGGTACGACACGAGGATCGAAGGGACAACAGGGAAGTACGAGTCACTGCAAGGCCAACCTTCACCTGACGGACCGTCCGGGCAACCGGGCCCGGGCGGCGGACGTGCTTGGTGCCGGGGGCGCCGGCCGACTCGGGGGGAGAGGGCGACGGTGCCCCGGGTGGAGCATGGTGGTGCGTCCGTGCGGTTGTGCTGTCGTGCGGTGGTACGGGGTGTACGGGAGTACTCGACTGTCTGCGACCTGGAGACGAGATGCGTGAAGGCCGGGAATCGAGGAATGATTCCCGGCCTCCACGAACCGACTGGTAAGGGCGCCGTCCCTTTCTACTGCCTTCCGGCGAACGGGTCCATCAAGATCGGGTCACCGTTGTACTTCTGATGACCAGTCAGCCCTTTTTGCCGAGCCGGTCGAACAGGAAGATGCCGTCGTTGCACAGCTGCACGCCGGTGACCCCGGAGTGGAACGCGCCCGCGACCACCGCCTCCTGGTAGACCCACAGCGGCATGTCGCGGTCCAACTGCAGCTGGAGCTGGGTGTAGGCGGCGCGCCGGCGGGAGGGGTCGGTGGTGTTGCGCGCCTCGTCCAGCGCCCGGTCCACCGCGTCGTCGCCGTAGAAGCAGCAGTTGCCCGGGCTGCCGCGGTGCAGGTACTGGTAGACCACCGGCTCCGGGTCGTCGGCGAGGAGTTGGCTGACCTTGACGTCGAACGCATCGGCCAGATTCGATCGTTTGACGAACTCGGAGAGGTCGGCGGTCTCCACGTCGAGGGTGACGCCGGGGAACTTCTCCAGCGTCTCCTTCATGTAGCGGCCGAGTTCGTCGATCGCGGGGCTCTTGGGCGCGATGAACTTGATCCGCATCGGCTTGGCGCCCTTGTCGGTCACCTTGGCGAACAGCTCGGCCGCCTGTTGCGGCTTGTTCTCGGGCGCCGACAACTGCGGATTGGCCAGTGCGGTGGACTGGTTGAAGATGCCGCGGGCGGGGGTGCCGGCGCCGCCGAAGACGCGCCGGTTGATCTCCTCGCTGCTCAGCGCCAGCACGATCGCGCGCCGCACCTCCGGGTTGGCGGTCGGGCCGCCGGAGGTGTCGAAGCTGAGCAACTGGCCGCCGGACAGCGCCAGTGACTCGACACCGATCCCGAGCGCGCGCGCGGCCTTGAGGGTGAACGCGTCGCTGATGTTCGCGACGTCGGCCTTGCCCTTCTTCACCCGGTTGATCGCCGTGAGGCCGTCCGACTCGTAGCGGAACGTGAGGGAGTCCAGATACGGCTTGGCCGGACCCTGCCAGTAGGTCGGGTTCTTCACCAGGGTCAGGTGGTCGCCCTTGACCCAGCCGCCCGGGGCCAGCATGAACGGTCCTGCGCCGACCGGGTGTTCGGCGAGCTTGTCGATGCCCTCGGCGATCGCCTTGGGCGAGGCGATGAAGGACAGGCTGCGCGCGACCAGGCGGTCGAAGTTGCCGTTCGGCTTGTCCAGGATGATCCGCAGCTCCAGCGCGTCCGCGCCGATCTGGCTCTTCACCCCCACGGTGGCGTCGCGCTGGCGGGAGTTGGTGGTGGGGATCGCGTGCGTGTCCCAGTTGATCTTGACCGCCGCGGCGTCGAAGACGGTGCCGTCGGTGAACTTCAGATTGGGCCGCATCCGCAGGCTCCAGATCTTGTTCCCGCCGCCCTCCACCGGGCTCAGGCTCTCCGCCAACTGCGGCTGTACGGAGCCGGTGACCGGGTTCGTCCACAGCAGGCTGTCGTACAGCGCCGCCATCCGGTTGCCGTCGGCCTGCGCGGCGTAGGAGGGCAGGAAGGGGTCCAGGCTGCGCGCGTCGGAGGTGGCCAGGATCTCCAGCGAGCCGCCGGCCCGGGGCTTGCCCGCCGCGCTGGGCGGCTCACCGGAGTCGGAGCCGCAGCCGGCCGCGGCCAGCAGGCCGATCACGGCGACGACGGCGGCGGCGCGGCGGCGGGCCCGAAGGGCGAAAGGTCGTGCGTGTGCCACAGAAAACGTCCTCAAGCGTGGAGCAGGCCGGCCGGAGGCCGGTTGCCGCGCGAACAGCGCGGTCAGCGCCGTGAGGCTATAGCTCGACACGTGCCGCATCGAGGGCGGGAGGCCCGATTCGGGCCCCGATCGGCCGGCCCGGACACGGCTGTGTACGCACAGCGACGCGGTACGGCCGGTCGTGGGCCGTACCGCGTCGGACGAGGGTGCGTCAGTCCTGCTTCGGGGCCTCGGAACCGGGCTCCGCGGCCGGTTCGGCGGTTGTGGGCTCCGCGGCGGCGGGCGCGGCCTCGGCCTTCGGCGTGCCGGCGGTCGCCTCGCCGGCGAACACCGCCGCCTCGCCCACCAGCGGGAAGTGACACGCGACCCGGTGCCCCGGCGCGATCTCGCGCAGCGTGGGCACATGCGCGGCGCACTCCGCGCGCGCGATCGGGCAGCGGGTGCGGAACCGGCACCCGCTGGGCGGGTTCATCGGCGAGGGAATCTCGCCGCCGAGCGCGGGACCGGACGGGGCGGCCGCCGGGTCGGGCGCGGGCACCGCGTCCAGCAGGGCCCGGGTATACGGGTGCGCGGGCGTGTCGTAGATCGCCGCCGTGTCCCCGGTCTCGGCGATGGTGCCCAGGTACATCACCGCGACGTCGTCGCTGATGTTGCGCACCACCGCGAGGTCGTGCGCGACGAAGATCATCGACACGCCGGTGCGATGCTTCATCTCGTCGAGCAGGTCCAGCACCTGCGCCTGTACCGACACGTCGAGCGACGCCACCGGTTCGTCGCAGATCAGCAGGTCGGGGTCGACGACCATGGCCCGGGCGATGGCGATCCGCTGGCACTGGCCGCCGGAGAACTGGTGCGGCCGGCGATCGGAGACCAGCTCCGGGTCCAGTCCCACCTGGCGCAGCACCGCCTCCACGCGCGGGCGGATCTGCTCGGCGGGCAGGCCGGAGATGACCAGGCCCTCGGCGACGATGTCGAAGATCTTCCGGCGCGGGTTCAGCGCCGAGATGGGGTCCTGGAACACCATCTGGATGCGCCGGCGCATGGTGCGCAGGCCCGCCTTGGGCAGCGTGGTCAACTCCTGCCCGTCGAACCGCACCGAGCCCTCGGACGGCTTGGTCAGCTGCAGGATCGCGCGGGCGAGGGTGGACTTGCCGCAGCCGGATTCGCCGACCAGGCCGAGGGTGCGGCCGCGGCCGAGTTCGAAGCTGACCCCGGCGACCGCGTTCATCATCCCGCCGGGCACCCGGAAACGCTGGACCAGGTCGGTGACCGTGAGCAGCGGGTCGGTGCCCGTGGCGGCCGCGGGCTTGTCGTCGAGGACGAGCGCGCCCGGCGCGGTGTCGTCGGCCGTCATGCGGGGGTCTCCTTCATCAGGGACGGCTTCTCGTCGGCGCCGGTGCCCGAGGCGGCGCCGTCGGCCGGCGCGTCGGTGCCGACCGGGTGGTGGCAGGCGAACCGATGCGTGCCCAAGTCCTCGCCCAGCTCGGGGCGTTGCGCGCGGCACAGGTCGTCGGCCGCGCCGCAGCGGGCCGCGAACGCGCAGCCGGAGGCGAGCGTGATCAGGTCGGGCGGGCTGCCCGGGATCGCGCGCGGCCGCTGGTCCCGCGGTACGTCCAGGCGCGGCACGGCGCCGAGCAGGGCCTCGGTGTAGCGGTGCCGGCGATGCGCGAACAGGTCGGCGGTGGGCGAGTGTTCGACCATCCGACCGGCGTACATCACGGCGATCTGGTCGGTGCGTCCGGCCACCACGCCCAGGTCGTGGCTGACCAGGATCATGCCCATGCCGCGTTCGGCCTGGATCTCCTGGAGCAGGTCGAGGATCTGCCGCTGCACGGTCACGTCAAGCGCGGTGGTGGCCTCGTCCGCGATCAGCACGTCGGGGTCGCAGGCGAGCGCCATCGCGATGGTCACCCGCTGGCGCATGCCGCCGGAGAGCTGGTGCGGGTATTGCCGGGAGCGCTTGAGCGGTTCGGGGATGCCGACCAGCGTGAGCAGTTCGATCGCCCGCTCGCCGGCCTCCTTCTTGCCCAGGCCCAGGTGCAGCCGCATCGACTCGGTGAGCTGGCGGTCGATCCGCAACACCGGGTTGAGCGAGGTCATCGGGTCCTGGAAGACCATCGCGATCCGGTTGCCCCAGATCTTCCGGGCCTCCTTGCGCGGCACCCCGACCAGTTCGCGTCCGTCCAGGCGCACGCTGCCCCGGATGTTGGCGATCGAGGGGCAGATGCCCATCAGCGAGCGCACCAGCATCGACTTGCCCGAGCCGGACTCGCCGACCAGACCGAGGGTTTCGCCGCGTTCGATGGCGAATGACACACCGTCCACGGCCTTGAGCAGGCCGCGCGGGGTGTCCAGGTGCACCCGCAGGTCCTCGGCCCGCAGCAGGGGCTCGTCCGGCGTGGGCGAGCCGGTCGTGGTCGGCTCCGCCATGGTCACCACGCCACCTTCGTGCCGCGCGGCCGTTGGATCCCATTCATGAGAGCGGTCCCGTCTGTGTGATGGGGGTCGAAGCAGGGCACCGGCGACGGCTGTTCGGGGGGCCGTCGCCGGTGCCGCGGCTACAGCTTGGTGTCGCGGACGTCGAACTTCGCGCGCAGCCGGTCGCCGATGACGTTGAGCGAGAAGACGGTCAGGAACAGCACGGCGCAGGGCACGAACACCTGGGACGGATACAGCGACAGATCGTCCTTCGCGGAGTTGATCATGCCGCCCCAACTGGGCATCGGCGGCGGGATGCTGAGCCCGAGGAAGGACAGCGAGCCCTCCGCGACGATCAGCACGGCCATCACGATCACCGAGTAGGACATCACCGCGGGAAAGGTGTTGGGCAACAGTTCCTTGAAGATGATCCGGCCCGGACCCGCGCCCATCGCCTTGGCCACCGTGACGTATTCGCGGTTGGACTGGGCGATCGCGCTCGCCTTGGTCAACCGGGTGAAGCCGGGAATGGTGAGCACGGCGAGGCCCGCGGTGATGCTGGTCTGCGACGGCTCGTACACCGAGGACAGCGCGAGCAGCAGGATCAGCGGCGGGAAGGCGAGCAGCGCGTCGGAGAACAGGTCGATGACCATCTCGGTGACGCCGCGGAAGTAGGCCGCGACCAGGCCGAGCAGGCCGCCGACGAGCACGCCGACCACGACCGACACCAGCGCGACGATCATCGACACGCGCGCGCCGAAGGCGAGCCGGGTCAGGTGGCTGCGGCCGAGGCCGTCGGTGCCGAGGAATTCCGGCCAGCTGGAGAACGGTGCCTGCTTGGCCTCGCCGAACGCCTTGTCGTACCCGTGCGGGAAGACGCCGGAGGCGACCAGGCTGAGCAGCGCGCCGAGCAGGACGACGGCCATCCACGCGATGGCGAACCAGAGCAGGAAGCTGGGCCGCTTGCGAGCCTTGCCGCTCTTGGCGGCGGCCACCGTCGCGGGGGTCTCGCCGACGGCGGGGGCGGTTTCGAGTGTGCTCATCGGGCCCTCACTCTCGGGTCGATGAGGGAGTAGCCGATGTCCACGAGCGTATTGAGCAGCACGTAGATCAGCGCGATGACCACGACCGTGCCCTGCACGACGGGGATGTCCTTGCCGTTGATCGCCTGGTACATGCCCTGTCCGAGGCCGGGGATGGCGAAGTAGGACTCGACGATGACGGTACCGCCGATCAACCGGCCCAGGGTCAGCCCGGAGACGGTCAGCAGCGAGAACGACGAGGGCCGCAACGCGTGCCGGAAGAGCACGTACGGTGTGGACAGGCCCTTGGAGCGCGCGGTGAGGATGAAGTCCTCCTGCAGCGTGGCCAGCATGTCGCTGCGCAACAGGCGCTGGAACTGCGGGATCTCGGCGAGCGCGAGGGCGAGCGCGGGCAGGAATGCGAACTCGATGTTCTTGGCGAAGTCGACCGAGATGTACTCCCATCCGGTCGGCTTGAACGCGAGCATCATCTTCGGGTTCGCGAAGAAGTAGACGAGGATGAACACGCTCACGAAGGTGGGGATGGACAGCAGCCCGGAGGAGACGCCGCCGATCACACGGTCCACTCGGCCGCCGGCCTTGGCGGCCGTCCACACGCCCAGCGGCACGGCCACGATCAGGGCCATGAGCAGGGCGAAGACGGCGAGTTCCAGGGTCACCGGGAAACGTTCGGCGATGCCGTCCATCACGGAGGTCCGGGTCTTCAGGGACTCCCCGAGGTCGCCGGTGAGCGCATCGCCCACCCACGTCACGTATCGGACGGGCAGCGACTTGTCGTACCCGAACTCGTGCTCCAGGTCCTTCAGGTCCTGCGGCGTGGAACCGGGGCCGAGCATCTGGGCGACCGGTGAACCGTCCACCAGGTCGGGCAGGGCCGTGGTCGCGAAGGTGACCAGGAACAGCACCGGAATCAGGGCCAGCAACTTGCGACCGAGCAGGCGCAACACGACGGTGTCACCCCCTCTCGCTGGTCTGGTCGGTTGACGAGGTCTGTTGAACATTCCGTGCGGTGGTACACCCGCGCCGAGGCGACGAGGCCCGGGTCGGCCGGATCACCGGTGGTGACACGTGCCTTGACGGGTCGTCAGTTAAGCGCGGTGATTAATTACGGCAGTGGGCGCGATCAATGTCAATGGATTCATCGCAACCGTTAGCGGGTCGAAAACGTCCGTCGCGAGCCGGCGCGCCGCCGGCCGTCGGCACGTGTCGACCTGCGGGAACAAGGTGTGGAGAGCAGCTAACTGACGGTGCGTCAGATGTCGTCGACGGGCCGTGTGCGGGACGCGTTCCGCTCACCTCGCGGACATCCCTCGGACACTCCCTGCGACCGGCCGAGACGGTCTCGGTGACCGGCTCGGCGGGTGCGGGTCGGCGCCGTGGATGCTCCCGGTGACCACCCCGGATGCGTCCGGTGACCGGCGGGATCCGGCCGTCCGGGGGCGTGAGCGGACGTTCATCCGCCGGAAACACTCGTGCGGCAAGCGTCACGTCGGCGAAACACGGGGCGCCACGGCGTGAAACCTCACACCCCGAAGCTCCTTCCCATGAGCTCCCGGAGGTCGGCCGGGGCCACGGAGAAGAGAGGCAGAGTATGGACACGGGTAACACCGCATTCGTACTCCTGAGCGCCGCACTGGTGATGCTCATGACGCCCGGGCTGGCGTTCTTCTACGGCGGCATGGTCCGCGTGAAGAGCGTCCTGAACATGTTGATGATGAGCTTCATCTGCCTGGCTGTCGTGACGGTGCTGTGGGTGCTCTACGGGTTTTCCATGACGTTCTCCACGGACGCCTTCGGCGGAGTGGTGGGCAATCTCGACTGGTACGGCATGCGCGACATCGGAGTCGCGGAACTGTGGGACGGCTACACGATCCCGGTCACGGTGTTCGCGGCCTTCCAGCTGATGTTCGCGATCATCACCCCCGCGCTGATCAGCGGCGCCGTCGCGGACCGTACCAAGTTCACCGCCTGGGCCCTGTTCGTCGCGTTCTGGGTCACCCTGGTCTACTTCCCCGTCGCGCACTGGGTCTGGGCCGCGGACGGCTGGTTGTTCGAGAAGGGCGTGATCGACTTCGCCGGCGGCACCGCCGTACACATCAACGCGGGCATCGCGGCACTGGCCCTGGTCCTGGTGATCGGCAAGCGGGTCGGCTTCAAGCGCGATCCGATGCGCCCGCACAACCTGCCGCTGGTGATGATCGGCGCCGGGCTGCTGTGGTTCGGCTGGTTCGGCTTCAACGCCGGCTCCTGGCTGGCCGCCGACGGCGTCACCGGACGGGCCCTGATCAACACCCAGATCGCCACCGCGGCGGCGATGCTCGGCTGGCTGTTCCTGGAGAAGATCCGCGACGGACACCTGACCACCCTCGGCGCCGCGTCCGGCGCGGTGGCCGGCCTGGTCGCGATCACCCCCGCGTGCGGCGCGCTCAGCCCGCTCGGCTCGATCGCGCTCGGCGTGGTCGCGGGCGCGGTCTGCGCGTGGGCGGTGGGCCTGAAGTACCGGCTCGGCTACGACGATTCGCTCGACGTGGTCGGCGTGCACCTGGTCGGCGGCATCATCGGCTCGCTCGCCCCCGGCCTGCTGGCCACCGGCCACGTCCAGAGCGACGCGAAGGGCCTGTTCTACGGTGGGGGCTTCGACCAGCTGGGCAAGCAGCTGATCGGCGTCGGTGCCGTCCTCGGTTACTCCTTCGTGGTCACGTACATCCTGGGCACGGTCATTCACAAGACCATCGGCTTCCGGGTGTCCGAGGACGACGAGGTGGCCGGCATCGACCGGGTCGAGCACGCCGAGACCGGGTACGACTTCGCCGCTCTCGGCGGTTCCACCCGACCGACGGCGGGCATCGGCACCGCTACCGGCGCGGGTGCCGCGGCACCCGCCGACACGAAGGTGGATGCGTGAAGCTCATCACGGCGGTGATCAAGCCGCACCGGCTCGACGACGTCAAGAACGCCCTCCAGGCGTTCGGCGTGCACGGCCTCACCGTGACCGAGGCGAGCGGCTACGGCCGGCAGCGCGGCCACACCGAGGTCTACCGGGGCGCCGAGTACCAGGTCGACCTCGTGCCCAAGGTGCGCATCGAGGTGCTCGCCGACGACGAGGACGCCGAGGAACTGCTCGAAGTCCTGGTCAAGGCCGCCCGCACCGGCAAGATCGGCGACGGCAAGGCATGGATCGTCCCCGTGGACAGCGTGGTCCGGGTCCGCACCGGCGAACGCGGCCCGGAAGCCCTGTAGGACCCGATGGCCGGTCCCGCCCCGAAGCGCGTGTTCGGGGACGGGTCCGGCCATCGGCCTTTTCGGGTCGAGCGCGGCGCGCGCCGATGCCCGTGAACGAGGGAGCAGTCACCATGGAACCGACCGCCGGCTCGCGCTACACCCGAGCCCGGGACGACCTCCTGGCCGATCCGGCCGGGCCCGCCGGCGCCGCCCGCCGGCAGGCGCTCTGCGCACTGACCGACCGCTGGCTGACCGAATTGTTCACCACCGCCGGCGCCCCGTCGCAAGGCGTGGCCCTGGTCGCCGTCGGCGGCTACGGCCGCCGGGAGTTGTCCCCGGGCAGTGACCTCGACGTGGTCCTGCTGCACGACGGCCGCGCCGGCGTCGCCGAACTCGCCGAGGCGATCTGGTACCCGGTCTGGGACGCGGGCATCGCCCTCGACCACTCGGTGCGCACCCCCGACGAGGCCCGCCGGGCCGCCGCCGACGACCTGCGGGTACAGACCGGCCTGCTCGACATCCGGCACATCGCCGGCGACCCCGAACCCACCGCCGCGCTGCGCACGTCGATGTTCACCGCGTGGCGCGCCGCAGCGGTCAAGCGGCTGCCCGAACTGCAGCGGGCCGGCCGCGAGCGCGCGGAACGCCACGGCGAGGTCGCCTTCCTGCTCGAACCCGACCTCAAGGAGGCCCGCGGCGGGCTGCGCGACGCCACCGCGCTGCGCGCGATCTCCGCCTCCTGGATCGCGGACGCCCCGCACGAGGAGGTGGACGCCGCCCGCGCCACGCTGCTCGACGTGCGCGACGCGCTGCACCTGGTCACCGGGCGCGGCGCGGACCGGCTGCTGCTCCAGGAACAGGACGCGGTGGCCCGCCGGCTCGGCCTGCTCGACGCGGACACCCTCCTGCGCCGGGTCTCCGAGGCGGCCCGGGCGCTGGCCTACGCCGGCGACGTGACCTGGCGCGAGGTCTCCCGGGTGCTGGCCGCGCGCGAGGCGGGCGCGGGGCTGCGCCGGTTGCGCCGGGCGCGCGCCGGGGTGTCCGCCCGTACGCCGCTGGCCGAGGGCGTGGTCGAGCACGCCGGCGAGGTGGTGCTCGCCCAGGCCGCCCGGCCCGCCCGGGACCCGGTCCTGCTGCTGCGCGCCGCGGCCGCCGCGGCCCGGGCCGGGTTGCCGCTGTCCCGGCACACCGTGGACCGGCTGGCGAACGAGTGCCCGCCGCCGAGCGATCCGTGGCCGGCCGACGCGCGCGAGGCGTTCGTGGCGCTGATCGGCGCCGGGCGCGACGCGCTGCCGGTCTGGGAGGCGCTGGAGTCGCGGCGGCTGATCACCCGGTTGTTGCCGGACTGGGAGCGGGTGCGCTGCCGGCCGCAGCGCAACGCCGTCCACCGCTTCACCGTCGACCGGCACCTGATCGAGACCGCGGTCGAGGCCGCCGCGCACACCCGCCGGGTGGCCCGGCCCGACCTGCTCCTGGTGGCCGCGCTGCTGCACGACATCGGCAAGGGCTGGCCCGGCGACCACAGCGTCAGCGGCGAGGTGATCGCGCGCGAGGCGGCCACGCGGATGGGCTTCGCCAAGGACGACGTGGACGTGATCGGCACACTGGTGCGCCGACACCTGCTCCTGGTGGACACCGCGACCCGGCGTGACTTGGACGACCCGACCACCGTGGCGGCGTTCGCCGAGGCGGTGGGCAGCGTGGAAACCCTCGAACTGCTCCACGCGCTCACCGAGGCCGACGCCGCCGCCACCGGACCCGCCGCGTGGAGCGACTGGCGGGACGCCCTGGTCCGGGACCTCGTCGCCCGGACCAGGGCGGTGTTCGCCGGCCGCCCGGCACCGGAGGCGCTCGCGCTGCCGGCCGAGCGCATCGTGCTCGCCGAGGTCTCCGGCGACCTGCCGGTGGTGCGCCTGGAGCCGCTGCCGTTCGGCGCCGAGGTGACCATCGCCGCCGCCGACCGGGTCGGCCTGCTGGCGCTGGCGGCGGGCGTGCTCGCGCTGCACCGGCTCACCGTGCGTTCGGCCGCGATCGACGTGGTCGACGCGCTCGGCGTCACGGTATGGACGGTGGAGACCGAGTTCGGCCGGCTGCCCGACCCGGCGGCGCTGCGCGAGGACGTGCGCAAGGCCCTGGACGGCGGCCTCGACGTGGCCGCCCGGCTGGCCAAACGCGAGGCCGCCTACCCGCCCCGGCGCGGCGCCTCGCGCGCCCCCGCCCGGGTCGAGGTGATCCCCGACGCGTCCGCGACCGCGACGGTCCTGGAGGTACGCGCGCCCGACAGCCCCGGCCTGCTGCACCGCATCGGCCAGGCCCTGGCCGATGCGCACGTCAGCGTCCGGCAGGCCCGGGTGGGTACCCACGGCGCGGACGCGGTGGACGCCTTCTACGTGGTCGCCCCCGACGGTGCGCCGCTGGCCGCCGCCCAGGCCCGCGGCCTGGCCAGGACCCTGGAGAAGGCGCTGGCGCCGTGACCGATCGGGCCCGCCGCCGGCGGAACCGGGACGCGTGCCCCCGTCACGACCGCTCGGTGGGCGGTTAGGCTGGGCCCGACACCACCCGTATCTGACGAAGGACCTCTGCCGACGTGTTCGACACTCTCTCCGACCGCCTCGCAGCGACCTTCAAGAACCTTCGCGGCAAGGGGCGGCTCTCCGAAGCCGACATCGACGCCACCGCCCGCGAGATCCGGGTCGCCCTCCTCGAGGCCGACGTGGCGCTCCCGGTGGTCCGCGAGTTCATCGCCCGGGTCAAGGAACGCGCCCGCGGCGCCGAGGTGTCGGGCGCGCTCAACCCGGCCCAGCAGATCGTCAAGATCGTCAACGAGGAACTGGTCGGGATCCTCGGCGGCGAGACCCGCCGGCTGCGCTTCGCCAAGACCGGCCCCACGGTGATCATGCTCGCCGGCCTCCAGGGCGCGGGCAAGACCACGCTCGCGGGCAAGCTGGGCAAGTGGCTCAAGGCGCAGAAGCACCAGCCGCTCCTGGTCGCCTGCGACCTCCAGCGCCCGAACGCGGTCAACCAGCTCTCCGTGGTCGCCGAGCGCGCGGGCGTCGCGGTCTACGCGCCCGAGCCCGGCAACGGCGTGGGCGACCCGGTCAAGGTGGCCCGCGACTCGATCGAGTTCGCCAAGACCAAGCAGTACGACGTCGTCGTCGTCGACACCGCCGGCCGGCTCGGCATCGACGCCGAGATGATGCAGCAGGCCGCCGACATCCGCGACGCGGTCAAGCCGGACGAGATCCTGTTCGTCGTCGACGCGATGATCGGCCAGGACGCGGTGGTCACCGCGCAGGCGTTCCTCGACGGCGTCGGCTTCGACGGCGTGGTGCTCTCCAAGCTCGACGGCGACGCGCGCGGTGGTGCGGCCCTGTCGGTCGCCTCGGTGACCGGCCGGCAGGTCATGTTCGCCTCCAGCGGGGAAAAGCTCGAGGACTTCGACGCGTTCCACCCCGACCGGATGGCCTCGCGCATCCTGGGCATGGGCGACATGCTCAGCCTGATCGAGATCGCCGAGGCCAAATACGACCAGGACCTCGCGCTCAAGGCCGCGGAGAAGCTGCACGGCGGCGGCAACAACTTCACCCTGGAGGACTTCCTCCAGCAGATGGAGCAGGTCAAGAAGCTCGGCTCGATCTCGAAGCTGCTCGGCATGCTGCCCGGCATGGGCGCGATGAAGGACCAGATCGACAACATCGACGACCGCGACCTGGACCGGGTTGCGGCGATCATCAAGTCGATGACGCCGGCCGAGCGGGCCGACGTGAAGATCCTCAACGGCTCGCGTCGGGCGCGCATCGCCAAGGGCGCCGGCACCGAGGTCAACGCGGTCAACAACCTGATCGAGCGGTTCGTCGAGGCCCGCAAGATGATGGGCCAGATGGCCAAGGGCGGCGGCATGCCGGGGATGCCCGGCATCCCGGGCATGGGCGGCGCCGGCAAGAAGAAGGGCAAGGCGCCCAAGCAGGCCAAGGGCAAGCGCCAGTCGGGCAACCCGATGAAGCGCAAGCAGGAGGCGGCGGCCGAGGCGGCGCGGCGCGAAGAGCGCGCCGCCAACCCGTTCGGGCTGCCGGCCGGAAACGGCGCGGGCGGCGGCGCGGCCGACTTCGAACTGCCCGACGAGTTCAAGAACTTCCTGCCGCCGGGGCAGAAGTAGCGGCGGGGCACAGGCGGGCGGGGGCCGCGACGTGGGCGAACCACGTCGCGGCACACCCCCAGGTGCGGTCCCGACCCGCTGGGACGACGAGGCGAGGATGGAGATGACGGGGGCCATGGACCTGTACACCGTGCCCGGGAGCCGGGTGGGCGTACGACCGCCGACCGGGACCGACGCGGCCGCCTCCGCCGAGGCGATCCGCCGCTCCGAGCACATCTCCCACTGGAACCCGGCCGACCCGAACGACCTGCCGGACCTGATCCGCCGCCAGGGCGACACCTTCCGCACGTTTTTGGTGATCGACCTCGCCGAGCGCGGCCTGGCCGGCCGGATCAACGTCTCGAACATCGTGCGGGCGCGCTTTTGCAACGCGACGCTCGGCTACGACGCCTACACGCCCTACGCGGGCACCGGGCGGATGACCGAGGCGCTGGCCCTGGTGATCGATCGGGTGTTCGCCGCGGACGGCCTCGCGCTGCACCGCCTGGAGATCAACGTGCAGCCCGGCAACGACGCCTCGATCGCGCTCGCGCGCCGGATGGGTTTTCGCTACGAGGGCTTCACCCCGCGCATGTTGTTCATCAACGACGCCTGGCGCGACCACGAGCGCTTCGCGCTGACCGCCGAGGAGTGGCCGGGCGCGGAGAAGACCATTCTTCCCTCGTAGGGCCGGACATGGCAGGCTGCCCGCCCATGACGTACGAGGTCGAGCCTGCCGTTCATCCAGAACTCGCCGCGCACACCGCGCACTTCGCCAAGCGCGTATACACCGTGGCCGGACACGTGCACGTCGCCGTGGGCTGGTCCTCGGCCAACGCCGCGGTGATCGAGGGCCCCGAGGGACTGGTGGTGGTCGACACCGGCAGCGGGGCGGACCTGGCCGCGGTGATCGAGGCCGAACTGCGACCGCAACTGCGCGACCCCCGGGCCCCGGTGCGGGCCGTGGTGGTCACCCACCACCACCCCGACCATGTGAACGGGCTGAGCCACTGGGCCGCGACGCCCGACGTGGACGTGTACGCGCACCGGACCTTCCTGGCCGCGCTCACCGACCAGTCCGGGCCCACGCTGCACATCATGGGCCTGCGCTCGGTGTACTCGCTCGGCAACCTCCTCGGCCCCTCGGACACCGAGGGCGTCAACGACGCGGTCGGCCCGCACGCCGGGGTGGGCACGCCGTCGTTCGTGATGCCCACCGTACTGGTGGGCGACGCGTTGGAGACCGAGGTCGCGGGGGTGCGGCTGCGGCTGTTCCACAATCCCGGCGAGACCGACGACGCGATCAGCGTGTACCTGCCGGACAGCGACGTGCTGCTGTGTGGCGACACCATTCAGGGACCGACCCTGCCCAACATCCACACCCTGCGCGGGTGCCGCTACCGCGACCCGATGCAGTGGGTGCGCAGCATCGACGCGCTGCGCGCACACGGGGCCGCGCACCTGATCCCCAGCCACGGGCAACCGGTGTCGGGGGCGGACCGGGTCGCCGAGGTGCTGGCCGTGGAGCGGGACTGCATCCAGTACATCCACGACCAGACCGTGCGCCGGATGAACGAGGGGCTGACCCCGGACGAGTTGGCCGAGACGATCGAACTGCCCGAACACCTGGCCTCGTACGCGCCGTACGCGCGGGAGTACTACGGCACCGTCAAGCACACCGTGCGGCAGATCTTCTTCGGCTACCTCGGTTGGTTCGGCGGCGATCCGGTGGACCTGGATCCGCTGCCCCGGGCCGAACACGCGCGCCGGACGGTGGCCCTGATGGGCGGCCGGGAGCGGGTGCTCGGCGCGGCGACCGAGGCGTACGAGGCGGGCGAGTACCAGTGGGCGGCCGAGCTGGCCACCCACCTGACCCGGATCGACCGCGAGGACACGGACGCGCGCGCCGTCAAGGCCGCCGCGTTTCGCCGACTCGGCTATGCCCAGCTCAACGTCAACTGGCGCAACTGGTACCTGACCAGCGCGGACGAGCTGGAGGACCGGATCCAGCCGATCCTGCCGCTGATCAACTTCGCCGCGGTCTTCGCGCCCAGGGACCTGGTCGCCCGGATCCCGGCGGCGTGGCTGATCGAGCTGTACACCACCCGGCTGCGCGCGGAGGAGGCGCTGGAGGTGGACACCGTGCTCGGCTGGCGGGTGCTCGGCGGTGTGCACGGCGAGGAGGAGGTGGCGCTGCACATCCATCGCGGCGTGGCCCGCTTCCTGCGGGAGATCCCGGCGGACGCCGCCGTGGTGCTCGAACTGCCGCGCGAGACCGTGGAGTCGCTGCATCTGGGCCGGACCGATCTGCGCGGCGCGCTGGCCGGCGGGGACGCCCGGGCGATCCGGGGCGGCGCGGCGGAGGCGGCGGCCCTGCTCGACCTGTTCGACCCGCTCCAGCCGCGCAGGCCCACCGAGTTGACGCTGCGCTGACCCCCGCACGACGAGCGCCCCCGCCGGGTGTGTTCGGCGGGGGCGCTCGGGGTTCACGCGAGGGGGTCAGCTCGCGTCGAGGACCAGCTTGCGTACGTACTCGACCGCCTCGGCGACCGGGACCAGGGCCTTCTCGCCGCTCGCGCGCGAGACGATCTCCACGTTGCCCTCGGCCAGGCTGCGGGCGCCGACGGTCACCCGGAACGGGATGCCGACCAGTTCGATGTCCTTGAACTTCACCCCGGGGCGCTCGGCGCGGTCGTCCAGGATCGTGTCCACCCGCTGCCGCTGCAGTTCCGCGTAGATCTTCTCGGCGGTGGTGCGCGACTTCTCGTCCTCGACGTCGAGCAGCGCGACCGCGACCTCGAACGGCGCCACCGCGACCGGCCACACGATGCCGTTCTTGTCGTGATGCGTCTCGACCATCGCGGCCATCGCGCGCTCGACGCCGATGCCGTAGCTGCCCATGACCGGGGTGATCCGCTCACCGTCCGCGCCGAGCACGTTCACCCCGAGCACATTGGTGTACTTGTCGCCGAGCTTGAAGATGTGGCCGATCTCGACCGTCTGCTCGACCTCCAGGCCGGTGCCGCACTTCGGGCACGGCTCGCCGGCCACCACCTCGCGCAGGTCCACCCAGCGACCCACCGCGATGTCGCGCTCGACGTCCACGCCGCGCACGTGCATCTTGTCCACGTTGGCGCCGGTGACCATGTCCCGGCGACCGCGCAGCGCCTCGTCGGCCAGGATCGGCAGGTCGGTCACGCCGACCCCACCCAGGCTGCCCGGGTACGCGCCGAGCGCGGCCTTGATCTCGTCCGGCGTGGCCGGGCGCACGTCGTTGGAGCCGGTGGTGTCGATCAGCTTCTGCTCGACCAGCGCGTGGTCCCCGCGCAGCAGGGCCAGCGTGAGCTGCCCGCCGACCATGTAGACCAGCGTCTTGATCTGCCGGTCGGCCGCGACGCCGTGAGCCCTGGTCAGGTTCTCGATGGTCTTGACGCCGGGGGTGTCGAACCGCTCCGGCGCGTCGAGCCCCGGACCGTCCTCGATCGCCGCGAGCGTGGACGTGGCCTTCTCGACGTTGGCCGCGTAGTCGCAGTTCGGACAGTGCACGACGAGGTCCTCGCCGGCCGCCGACGGGCACATGAACTCGGTCGAGCCGCTGCCGCCCATGGTGCCGCTGGACGCCTGCACCGCGATGGCGGGGATGTTCAGCCGCTGGAAGATGCGGACGTACGCCTGCCGGTGCGCCTCGAACGAACGGTCCAGTCCCTCGGCGTCCAGATCGAAGCTGTACGAGTCCTTCATGGTGAACTCGCGCACCCGGATCAGGCCGCTCTTGGGCCTCGGCTCGTCCCGGAACTTGGTCTGGAACTGGTACCAGGTCTGCGGCAGGTCGCGGTAGGAGCTGAGTTCGAGCGCGAGGGTCGTGAAGATCTCCTCGTGCGTCATGCCCAGGGCCAGGTCGGTGCCCTTGCGGTCCTTGAGCCGGAACATCTCGTCGCCCATGACCTCCCAGCGACCGCTCTTCTGCCAGATCTCGGCCGGATGCATGGTCGGCAGGATCATCTCCTGCGCGCCGATCCGGTCCATCTCCTCGCGGATGATCTGCACGACCTTCGCGCGCACCCGCACCGCGAGCGGCAGCAGCGAATAGTGGCCGGCCATCAGCTGCCGGATGTAGCCCGCGCGCACGAGCAGACGGTGGCTGACCGCGTCGGCGTCGGCGGGGTCCTGACGGAGAGTGGGTACGTACAGTTCGGACCAACGCATGAGACCGTGGCGACCTAACGACTAGGGGGAAGGGCGTGCGACCTGCATTCTAAAAGCCGCGCGAGGCTCGACCGCCCGGGTTTTCCCTCGGTCCTCGCCCCGGCTTTGGTCGGCGCCCGGAAGTCTGGCAGAATGGCGAGCTGAGTACCCGGGGCATTGCCGGACCCTCTCTCCGCATGCTTACCGTGTCCACGATCAGCCGAGCCTCATGTCCCCACGTGAACGCCGGCTGTTCACCCACGTCAAGATGCAGGAGACACCACTCTCGTGGCAGTCAAGATCAAGCTGAAGCGCCTGGGCAAGATCCGTTCGCCCCACTACCGCATCGTCGTCGCCGACGCCCGCACCAAGCGTGACGGTCGGGCGATCGAGGAGATCGGTATCTACCACCCGATGGAGAACCCCTCGCGTATCGAGGTCGACTCCGAGCGTGCGCTCTACTGGCTGGGCGTCGGCGCGCAGCCGACCGAGCCCGTCGCGCACATCCTCAAGCTGACCGGCGACTGGCAGAAGTACAAGGGCGAGCCGGCCCCGGCCCCGCTCCTGGTCGCCGCGGAGAAGGCCGACAAGAAGTCGCTCTTCGAGGCCGCCGCCCGCGAGGCGATGGACGAGCCCAAGGACGGCGCCACCACGCCGAAGGCCAAGAAGGAGAAGAAGGTCGAGGCCGCCGCCGAGACCGAGACTCCGGCCGCCGAGGGCGAAGCCGCCGCCGAGACCGCCGCTAACGAGGGCTGACCGTGCTCGAGGAAGCCCTCGAACACTTGGTCAAGGGCATCGTCGAGCATCCGGACGAGGTCAAGGTACGGGCGCGTAATCTTCGCCGCGGCCGCATTCTCGAGGTCCGGGTCCACCCCGAAGACCTCGGGAAGGTCATCGGGCGAGGTGGCCGCACCGCGCGTGCGCTGCGTACCGTCGTGACCGCGCTCGGCGGCCGGGGAGTCCGCGTCGACCTCGTCGACGTCGACCAGGTTCGCTGACGTACCCGGACATCACGTCCAACCGGGAGCTGCCCGGCGGAGTCACATCCGCCGGGCAGCTTCTTGGCATTTCCGGTGCTCGGCGGTCGGGCCGTCGGGTCCAGTCGGGTTTCAGGGTTTCCAGGCAGAGATTGAGGAGTCGCAGGTGCAGCTTGTGGTCGGCCGTATCGGCAAGGCACACGGCATCAAGGGCCAGGTGACCGTCGAGGTCCGTACCGACGAGCCCGAACTGCGGCTCGCGCCCGGAGCGGTGCTGATGACCGACCCGCCGTCGGTGGGTCCGCTGACCATCGCCGACGGTCGGGTGCACAGCGGTCGACTGCTGCTGAGCATCGAGGGCGTGACCACCCGCAGCGGCGCCGAGGCGCTGCGCAACACGCTGCTGATCGCCGAGATCGACCCGGACGAACTCCCCGAGGACCCCGAGGAGTTCTACGACCATCAGCTGATCGGCCTGGACGTGGTCACCGCCGACGGCGAGGCGGTCGGCGAGATCACCGAGGTGGCCCACCTGCCCTCGCAGGACCTGCTCATGGTCCGCCGGGCGGACGGGCGCGAGGTGATGATCCCGTTCGTGCAGCAGATCGTCCCCGAGATCGACCTGGAGAACCAGCGCGCGGTGATCACCCCGCCGCCGGGGCTGCTCGACGCGGAGGACGCGGTGCTCGCGGTGCCGGATCCGGCGGAGGGCGACACGTCCGAGGACCCGTCGTGAGGATCGACGTCGTCACCATCTTTCCCGAATACCTGGCCCCGCTGGACGTCTCGCTGGTCGGCAAGGCGTGCGCCAAGGGCCTGCTGGACGTGCACCTGCACCAGCTCCGGGACTGGACGTACGACGTGCACAAGACCGTCGACGACACCCCGTACGGCGGCGGCCCCGGCATGGTGATGAAGCCCGAGCCGTGGGGGCTCGCGCTGGACGCCGTGCTGGAGCAGGGCGAGAGCGCGGCGGCCCCGGTGCCCCGGATGATCGTGCCCACGCCGTCGGGCCGGCCGTTCACCCAGGACCTCGCGGTCGAACTGGCCGAGGAGCCGTGGCTGCTGTTCGCGCCCGCCCGATACGAGGGCATCGACCGGCGGGTCCTGGACGAGGCGGCGACCCGGATGCGGGTGGACGAGGTGTCCATCGGCGACTACGTGCTCGCGGGCGGCGAGGTGGCCGTGCTGGTCATCGTCGAGGCGGTGGCGCGGCTGCTGCCGGGAGTGCTGGGCAACGCGGAATCACACCGGGACGACTCGTTCGCGCCGGGCGCGATGGCCAACCTCCTGGAGGGGCCGGTGTACACCAAGCCCGCCGAGTGGCGCGGGCGCGAGGTGCCGCCGATCACGGTGTCCGGGAACCACGGCGCGATCGCCCGCTGGCGACGGGACGAGGCGCTGCGCCGGACGTCGGCGCACCGGCCCGATCTGATCGGCCGGATCGACCCCGCGGCGGTGGACAAGAAGGACCGGGCGCTGCTCGCCGAGCTGGGCTGGGTCGAGCGGGACGGGCGGTTTCATCGGGCCGACCCACCTGTGGCAGACTGAGACGCTGTTGCCATGTCCCGATCCGGACCGGGTTCCCCGGGAGCCGGACGGCACCCCTGCCACAGGGGGAGCGCCATTCGGGACCGGCGACCCCCCTTTCGTAACCACGAATCCCCGTGGGTGACCTGTGGCACCCCCGAGAAAGCGACGCGAGATGAACAAGCTCGACCACATCGATGCCGCATCCCTGCGGGACGACGTCCCGGACTTCCGCCCCGGTGACACCCTCAAGGTGCACGTGCGCGTCATCGAAGGCAACAAGTCCCGCGTCCAGGTCTTCCAGGGCTTCGTGCTGCGTCGCCAGGGCGACGGCGTCCGCGAGACCTTCACGGTCCGCAAGGTCAGCTACGGCGTCGGCGTGGAGCGCACCTTCCCGGTGCACACCCCGGTGATCGAGAAGATCGAGCTGGTCACCCGCGGCGCCGTGCGTCGCGCGAAGCTCTACTACATGCGTGACCTGCGCGGCAAGGCCGCGAAGATCAAGGAGAAGCGCTCGGACCGTCCGACGCGCTGACCCGTGCGCCACACCCGGGGTGCCTCGCCCATGGCGAGCCGACCCGGACGCTAGGCTCGTTCGTGATGGACGACGCAGAGCAGAGCAGAGGCCGTGCCTCCACGGCGGAGGAATCCGCCGGTACCTCGTCCACCGAGGTCGTGGAGGCGCGGCCTTCGCGTGTCCCGGGACGGGCGTCGGGCGGGAGCGGTCACGGGGGCGGGCTCGACGGGGCGCTCGGGACGGTGCCGGCGGCGCCGAAGTCCCCTGATTTCGCAAAGGATTCGACGGCGGGCACGGGCATCGGTGCGGGCGTCGGCTCGGCGGCCGATGCGAGTGTCGATGTGCCGTCGAAGGGTCCGGAGAAGGCCGACACCCCCGCGGACGGGGCGGGTTCGGCGGTCGAGACGGCACCCGAGCCCGGGACCGAGACGGCATCCGGGACCGTGACCGTATCCGGGACCGGGGCCGGGACCGCCGAGGCTGAGACCGCGTTCGAGAGCGCGACCGGGACCGTGACCGCATCCGGGACCGACGTTGTTGCCGGGACCGAGTCCGACGGCGACCCCGATGGCGCCGCCGAGGGCGGTTCCGAGGCCGAGTCGAGCCCCGAGGCCGATGCTCCCGATGCGCCGCGTCGGCGGCGGATGCCTGCGTGGGTCGAACTCCCGCTCCTGGTGGCGATCGCGATGGTCGTCGTCCTGGTGGTGAACTCGTGGGTCGCCCAGCCGTTCGTGATCCCCAGCGGTTCGATGGAGAACACGCTCGAGGTCGGCGACCGGGTCCTGGTGAACAAACTCGCCTACAAGTACGGGGACATCCACCGCGGCGACATGATCGTCTTCGACGGGCGCGGCTCGTTCACCCCCGAGGGCACCGGCTCGCCCGACCCGGTGAGCGGCGCGCTGCGCAAGCTCGGCGGCGTGTTCGGCTTCACCAACCCCGACGACAACGACTTCGTGAAGCGCGTCATCGGGATCGGCGGCGACGTGGTCAAGTGTTGCGACACGCAGGGTCGGGTCACCGTCAACGGGGTGCCGCTGGACGAGGGCGACTACCTGCATCCGGGCGACAAGCCCTCCGACTTTCCGTTCGAGGCCGAGGTGCCCAAGGGAAAGCTCTGGGTCATGGGCGACCATCGCAGCAATTCGGCCGACTCGCGCGACCACCTGGGCGACCCCGGCGGCGGCATGGTGCCGGAGAGCCGGGTGATCGGGCGCGCGCAGTGGATCATCTGGCCGTTCGGGCGGATCCAGGGCGCGGATCGGCCGAAGACGTTCGATCGGTCGGACTTCGACCGCCGTGGGTAAACGCGGCAAGCCCAAGGGCGCCCGGGCCGCCGATCCGGTGCCCGCGCGGCCGAGTGCCCACCCCGAGGGCGGGGCCGGTCCGCTGCCGACCCCGGAGGTCGTGGGCGCGGTGGCGCTCGGCGAGGCCGAACCGGTCCGTGCGGCGCCGTCGGTCGAGGCGCCGACCCCCGCTCCCGTGCGCCGGCGTCGGGGCAGGCGTTCGCGGCGCAAGGACAAGGTGGTGCCGCTGTGGCGCGAACTGCCGATGCTCGCGGTGATCGCGCTCGCCCTCGCGCTGCTGATCAAGACGTTTCTGGTGCAGGCGTTCTACATCCCGTCGGGATCGATGGAGCACACCATCGACGTCGGCGACCGGGTCCTGGTGGACAAGTTCTCGCCGTGGTTCGGGTGGACCCCCGAGCGCGGCCAGGTGGTCGTCTTCAAGGATCCGGGCGGCTGGCTGGGCAAGAAGAAGACGGACGATCCGCCGCCCGGCCTCAAGCAGTTCAAGCAGGGACTGGTGTTCGTGGGCATGTTGCCGTCGGACGACGAACAGGACCTGATCAAGCGGGTGATCGGGGTCGGCGGCGACACGGTGGCCTGCTGTGACCCGTCCGGGCGAATCACCGTCAACGGTGTTCCGCTGGACGAGCCCTACCTGTACAAGGGCAACGCGCCCTCGGAGAAGCGCTTCAGTGTGACCGTGCCCAAGGGGCGGCTGTGGGTGATGGGCGACCATCGTGGTGACTCGGCCGACTCGCGGGCACATATGGATCGGCCCTATCAGGGCACGATCCCGGTGGACGATGTGGTCGGGCGGGCCGTCCTGGTGGCCTGGCCGTTCGGTCGAGCGCATCGACTGCCGGTTCCGGACACGTTCGGGAACAAAGCCCTGTCGGTTGCGATTCTCCCGCCCACCCCGGTCGTTATGGGAATGGTGGGTGCGGTTCCGCTGGTCCTGCTACGCCGACGTGTACGCTCGCGCCGGCGCATGCCGGCCCCGTGGGGTCGACATCGACCCGGCGACGTGCGCGGCACGGGTCGGAAATCATCAAGACAGAGCTGTGGGCAGCCGGTGGACAGCCCCGACCGGGTGCCGTGTGGCCTGCACGGGTACGAGGAGGCGCCGTGGGGGAAGTCGTGATCGGAGCGCGATCCGCTGGTGGAGACGACGATCGTGGGCGGGAGCCGCACGAGCGGCATCCGACCGACGCGCCGCACGATCCCGGAGCGCCACCGACCCAACCAACGAGCGGGGACGGGCCCCGGCAGTCGCCCGATCTGGTGAAGCATCCGAAGAACGGGGCCGCCGCCGACGCGGCGCCGATCTTTCCGCCGGTGGCGCCGACCCCCGCGTCCGGTGGTCCGGGTGCGGGCGGACCACCGGACGCGGACGGCCCCGGCGGTCCCGGTGGTCCGGGCGACTCCGGGGGATCGGGCGACTCCGGCGAGCCGGAGGGTGCCGGTGAACCGGAGGGCGCCGGCACCGACGAGGGCGCCTCGGCCTCGGGCGAACGGCGCAAGAAGAAGGGGTCGTTCTGGAAGGAACTGCCGCTGCTTCTGGTGATCGCGGTGGTCCTGGCGCTGCTCATCAAGACCTTCCTCGTGCAGGCCTTCTCGATTCCGTCGGAGTCGATGGAGAACACCATCAAGGTCGGCGACCGGGTCCTGGTGAACAAGTTCTCGCCGTGGTTCGGCGCGGAGCCGGAGCGCGGGCAGGTCGTGGTCTTCCACGACCCGGGCAACTGGCTCCAGGAGGCGCCGAAGCAGTCCGACAACGCGGTGGTGCGCGGGCTGCAAAAGGGCATGTCCTGGGTCGGCCTGATGCCGTCCGCCGACGAGAAGGACCTGATCAAGCGGGTGATCGGGGTCGGCGGCGACCGGGTGCAGTGTTGCGACGCGCAGGGCCGGCTCATGGTCAACGGCAAGCCGTTGGACGAGAGCTCGTACCTGAAGAAGGGCGTGGCCCCGTCGACGAAGGTGTTCGACGTGACCGTGCCCAAGGGTCGGATCTGGCTGATGGGCGACAACCGGGACAACTCGTCCGACTCGCGCTATCACATGGACCAGCCGTTCAACGGGACGGTGGACAAGGACCAGGTGATCGGGCGCGCGTTCACCGTGGTGTGGCCGCTGAACCGGATCCACGGCCTCGGCGTGCCGGGCACCTTCGACCAGCCGGGCCTCGGGCTCGACGTGATCGGCGGCACCCCGATGGCGGCCGGGCTGATCGGGGCGGTGCCGCTGGTGTGGTGGCGGCGCAGGCGGCGCGGCGGGCCCGAGGAGCGTATGGCCACGCGCCCGCCCTCGGCGGCGCCGCCGGCCTGACGGCCGACCTCTCGCATTCGGCCGGGCGCTCGGGAATCCCTCCCGCGCGACCCGGCCGTTCGCGGCTCGGGGCACAATCCGGGGATGACGACTCAACCCGTGTCATGGCCCGGAGACGTACCGGAGCCGGTGCCGGACTATCCCGCCGACCTGGCTCCCGACCTGGAACGACGCGCGGTGCGCGTGGTGATTCTCGACCCCGACGACCGGGTGCTGCTGTTTCGCACCCGAGTCCCCGAATCCGACCCGTCCGACTGGTACGACCTGCCGGGTGGCGGTCTGGACCCCGGGGAGACCTATGTGGACGCGGCCGTTCGGGAGATCCGGGAGGAGACCGGCCTGCGGATCGAGCCCGCCGAGGTGGGGCCGCCGACGTGGCGGCGGAGTGTGACCTGGGTGCGACCGGGGCATCGGCGGGTGCAACACGAGTTCGTGGTCCTGGTCCGGGTCGCCGAGCGGGCGCCCGCGGTCTGCGAGGACCGTTCGTTGTGGACCGCGGACGAGCTGGCCGAGTACCAGGAGGCGGTGTGGTGGCCGGTGGACGAGATCCGGGCGGCGCCGGCGCGGTTCTACCCGGGCCGGCTGCCCGAGCTGCTGCCGAGGTTCCTGGCCGGCGAGCTGATCGACGAGCCGTTCGAGTGGTGGAACGGCTGAGCGCCGCGACGCCGGCGCGTCGACGGCCGGTCGATCCGCCGGTCGATCCGGGCCGCCCGGGACGGTCGTGCCATGGTGCGCCGGTGGGCGCGAGGGTCGCCGGTACACAATGGGAGGCGTCAGCGAAGCGCAGGAGCGAGGGGCGCGCATGAGTGCGGAAGATCTCGAAAAGTACGAGACCGAGATGGAGCTGCAGCTCTACCGCGAGTACCGCGACGTCGTGGGTCTCTTCAAGTACGTCATCGAGACGGAAAGGCGCTTCTACCTCACCAACCAGTACGAGCTGCACGTGAGGTCGGCCGACGGGGAGGTCTTCTTCGAGTTGTCCATGGCGGACGCGTGGGTGTGGGACATGTATCGACCCGCGCGATTCGTGAAGAATGTCCGGGTTCTTACGTTCAAGGACGTCAACGTCGAGGAACTGACCAAGAGCGAATTCGAGATGCCCGCGGGCAACGAAGGGTTCGGCGGCTGAGCGGACTCCGCGCGCCCGCAAGGGCGGCATCCACAACGACCGGTTTGTCCACAGGTCATGGTGGGTCGACACACGACCACCTCCGGCTCCGGCAGCGTCGAGCCCGGAGGTGGTCGTTGTGCGGACCGATGCGGGTGGCAGGGAGGGTCGGGGCGGCCCGGCCCGGCAGTCCCGGAACGGCGCGGTGGGGCGCTACGGCGAGCGGGTCGCGGCGCGCTATCTGACCGAGGCCGGCATGGCCGTTCTGGCGCGCAATTGGCGCTGTCGGGACGGCGAGATCGACATCGTGGCGCGCGACGGGCCGGTCCTGGTGGTGTGCGAGGTCAAGACCCGGCGCGCGGGCGGGTTCGAGCACCCCCTTGAGGCGATCGGCCCGGTCAAGGCCGCCCGGCTGCGGGTGCTGGCCGAGCGCTGGCGGGCGGCGAACCCGCTTGCCGGGCCGCCGGGGCGCGAGGTGCGGATCGACCTGGTCGCGGTGGTCGCGGCGGTGCGTGGGGCGGCCGGGGTCGAGCACGTCCGGGGGGTGTGCTGAGCATGGGCTTCGCGCGCACCCGGTCGGTCACCCTGGTCGGGGTGGACGGCGTCGTGGTCGAGGTGCAGGCCGACCTGGAGCCGGGGGTGACCACGTTCACCCTCGTGGGCCTGCCGGACCGGACTCTGGTGGAGTCCAAGGAGCGGGTCCGGGCGGCGGTGGTCAACAGCGGCGAGGAGTGGCCGCAGCGCAGGCTGACGGTGGGGTTGTCGCCGGCGACGGTGCCCAAGACCGGATCGGGCTTCGATCTGCCGATCGCGGCCGCGATGCTGGCCGCGGCGGGCGTACTGGACCCGCGCGCGATCGAGGACCTGGTGATGATCGGCGAGCTGGGCCTGGACGGGCGGCTGCGGCCGGTGCGCGGGGTGTTGCCGGCGGTGATGGCCGCCGCGGCGGCCGGGTGCGCCCGGGTGGTGGTGCCCTCCGTGGCGGCCGGCGAGGCCGAGTTGGTGCCGGGGGTCGCCGTGTGGGGGGTGACCTCGCTGCGGCACCTGCTGGCGAGGCTGCGCGGGGAGCCGGCGCCGGCCGAGCCGGAGGCGGTGCGCGACATCGGTCTGGGGCCCGATCCACTCGCCGTGGTCGGCACCTTGACGGCGGGCCCGCCGGCCGGGTCGGTGCCGGCCGATCTGGCCGACGTGGCCGGTCAGGGCCGGGCTCGTCGAGCCCTTGAGGTGTGCGCCGCGGGCGGGCATCACCTGTTCCTGCTCGGCAGTCCGGGTGCGGGCAAGACCATGCTGGCCGAGCGGCTGCCCGGGATCCTGCCGGCGCTGGACGGACCGGCCTCGCTCGAAGTCAGCGCGGTGCACTCGATCGCGGGCACGCTGCGCCCCGACCTGCCGCTGGTGACCACGCCGCCGTTCTGCGCGCCGCACCACAGCGCGACGATGCCCGCGATCGTCGGCGGCGGCAACGGCCTCCCACGCCCGGGCGCGGTCTCGCTGGCCCATCGGGGCGTGTTGTTTTTGGACGAGAGCCCGGAATTCAGCGGGCGGGTGCTGGACGCGCTGCGCCAGCCGCTGGAGTCGGGCACGGTCACCGTGGCGCGCAGCGGGGGGATGTTGTGCTTCCCGGCCCGGTTCCTGCTCGTGATGGCGGCCAATCCCTGCCCGTGCGGGCGGTTCTCCGGACGTGGTCTGGACTGCACGTGCTCGTCGCTGATGCGGCACAAGTACCTGGCCCGGCTGTCCGGGCCGCTGATGGACCGGATCGATGTGCGGGTCACGGTGGATACGGTCTCGCGCGCCGAATTGTTCGCCCCGGAGGGGGCGGGGGAGCGGTCGGAGGTGGTGGCCGCACGGGTGCTCGCGGCCCGGGAGCGGGCTGCGCGGAGGCTGGCCGACACGGGGTGGACGGTCAACGCGGAGGTGCCGGGGCGCGAGCTGCGCACGCGGTGGACGGTCGACGCCGACGCCCTCGACCGGGCGGCGCGCGACATGGAGCGAGGCTTCCTGACCGCCCGGGGCCTCGACCGAGTCCTCCGCGTCGCCTGGACCCTGGCCGACCTGCACGCCCACCCCCGCCCCACCCGCTCCGACGTGGACACGGCCCTCGAACTGCGCACGGGAGTGATCCGAGGCGACACGGCGGACGACGACGGGTTCGAGAGATGAGGAACCGCCGATACGACAGGCCGCCTGCGGCCTCGCGCGATGGTGGAGGGTGGTGCGGGCGTCCGGATGCGGAAGGCCGGCGCGGGCCCGTGGGGTGGATGGGAGTTGCGACGGGCGTGGTCCGGGTCGATCGGATCACCGCCCGCGCCACCGCGTCACCACGTACGTCCGGCAGCGTCGGATGTGGACTCGCCCGTCACCACACGTCCGGGGCATCGCCGTCGCCTCGCCCCGGGGCTCACCCGCACCGCAGCCCCCGACCGGGTCCGCGCCCCCATGCTCGCCCCGGTGGCTCGCGGCCTCGTGTGCGGCGGGTGGGGGCGGTGCGGGTGTGTGGGGCGGACGGTCGGGGGCGGCCACGGTGGGGTGGGTGGGAGTTGCGCATGGGTGGCCCGGGGCAAGCGTCAACGCCCGCACCGGTTCGGCTACCGCACGCGGTCGGCGTCCGAAGGGTGGCGGTCTTTTGGCGGGTGCGGGGGTTTTGTTGGGCCCGACGGGGGCGTCGGGGGATGGAAGGTGTGGGGGGTGGGTGGGGTGGAGTCGTTGCCGTGGGGGGATGGGGACTTTCCCGAGCGGGATGTGGAGGGGGAGCGGGCGGCTCGGGCGGTGTTGAGTCGGCTGGTGGAGCCCGGGGACGCGGTGTTCGGGCGGGCTGTGCGGGTGTACGGGGCCGCTCGGCTGTTGCGGGATCTGCGGGGGCGTGGGGCGTTGCCGGGGGAGTTGGCGCGGCGGGATCCGGCGGGGTATCGGGTTCGGCTCGGGGCGCGTGATCCGGACGAGGACTTGGCTCGGCTCGCCGAAGTGGGTGGGAGCTTTGTGGTTCCCGGCGATCCGGGGTGGCCCACTCAACTCGACGACCTCGGGGACGCCCGGCCGCTGGGGTTGTGGACGCGCGGCGCGACCCCGCTGCGGCTCGCCGCGCTGCGGTCGGTGGCGGTGGTGGGCGCGCGGGCGTGCACCGACTACGGCGCACACGTCGCGGGGGCGTTCGCGGCCGAGCTGGCCGAGGCGGGCTGGACGGTCGTCTCGGGTGGCGCGTACGGGGTGGACGGGGCCGCGCACCGGGGGGCGCTCGCGGTGCGCGGGTCCACCGTCGCCGTGCTGGCATGTGGCATCGACGTGAACTATCCGCGTGGGCACGAGCGGCTGCTGGCCCGGATCGCCGAGGAGGGAGTGCTGGTCACCGAGCTGCCGCCGGGCGCGCATCCGACCCGCTATCGCTTCATCGAGCGCAATCGGGTCATCGCGGCACTGACCCGGGGCACCGTGGTGGTCGAGGCGGCGCTGCGCAGCGGTGCGCTGATCAGTGCCCGCCGGGCCGCGCTGCTCGGCCGCCAGGTGATGGGCGTGCCGGGGCCGATCGGCTCGCCGAGTTCGGCGGGCGTACACGTGCTGCTGCGCGAGCCGGGGTCGGTCCTGGTGACCCGGGCGGCCGAGGTGATCGAGCAGGTCGGGGCGATCGGCGACGACCTCGCGCCGGTCCTGGCCGGCCCGAGCCGCCCGGGGGACGATCTGCCGCCCGAGATCCGCCGGATCCTGGACGTGGTGCCGTGGCGCGGCGCGCTGTCCACGGCCGCGATCGCACACGAGGCGGGATCGGCGCCGGCGGCCACGCGACGCCGACTCGACGTGCTGGCGGCCCGCGAACTCGTCGATCGCACCCCGAAGGGGTGGCGTCGCCGTGGCGGTGCTTGACCTGGGGCCGCAGTGATCATCACCGTGAGGGGAGGAGGCCCGATCGAGGAGGTGTGCCATACCCGTGACCGACGAGCGCGCGCCCGAGAACGCCGACCCGGACGGAATCACCCCACCGGCGACCGCAGTCGCCCCGACGGCGACCCGTCGCCGCCCCGCAGGACTCACCCACCACACTTCGACACGGCCCACGACGAAGCCCCCGGCGTACCCCGCCCCCGAGCCCACCTCCACTGCGCACCCCACCTCCGAGCCCACCCCCACCACCGGCGCGCCACCCGGGGTGTCGGTTGCCTGTGCGCCGGTGCCGGAGCGTGGGGGCGTGCGGGGAGTGGGGTCTGCGCCCCCCAGGGTGCGCGTGTCGTCGGTGGGCAATGCCGTGCGGGCCGGGCCGGTGGGGCCGCCGCAGGGGGGTCGCCTCGTGCGCGGGTGTGTCGAGGGGCGTGGTCCGGGCGGCGCCGAGCGACCCCTTCGCCGCGGTCCGAGGTGGTTCGGCACACGCCGGGCGGCTTCGGGTGGGATGCCGTGATTCGGGCGATCGGGGCCGCGCCCCGTCGTTGTAGCGCTCGGGAGTCGTCAGGTCACGCTACGCTCGCGAGGACGCAGATCTACACGCACGTTTCCGTGGAACGACACAAGGCCACGTATGCCCAAGCACACCCCAGGGCGTAAGAGCGCCACCGCGGCCGCGTCCGAGAACGGACCGGCCGTCACCGTCGAGGACGGTGGCGCTTCCAACCGCGCGCTGGAGAACCTTTGGAGCGACTTCAAGCGCTCGGGGGACCCCACCCTGCGGGAACGCCTCATCCTGAATTACTCGCCGCTCGTGAAGTACGTCGCCGGGCGGGTCGGCGTCGGCCTTCCGGCCAATGTGGACCAGGCCGATTTCGTCTCGTACGGGATGTTCGGCCTGATCGACGCGATCGAGAAGTTCGATCTTGATCGCGCGATCAAATTCGAAACCTATGCGATCAGTCGCATCCGCGGCGCGATCATCGACGAACTGCGCGCGCTGGACTGGATCCCCCGATCCGTCCGGCAGAAGGCCCGCGCGGTCGAACTGGCGTACGCGGGACTGGAAGCCAAGCTCAACCGCACCCCCTCGGAGGTCGAGGTGGCCCGCGAGATGGGCATCGCGCTGGAGGACCTGCACGCGATCTTCAGCCAGCTCTCGCTGATCAACGTGATGGCCCTCGACGAACTCCTGCACACCGGCCAGGACGGCGGCGACCGGCTCAGCCTGGTCGACACGCTGGAGGACACCACCGCCGACGACCCGGTCGAGGTGGCCGAGAGCCGCGAGATGCGCCACCTGCTCGCCCGCGCGGTCAACGCGCTGCCGGAACGGGAGAAGACCGTGGTCACGCTTTACTACTTCGAGGGACTTACCCTGTCCCAGATCGGCCAGGTGCTCGGGGTGACCGAGAGCCGCACCTGCCAGATCCACACCAAGGCCGTGCTCCAACTGCGCGGCAAGTTGTCCGACGCGCGGTGAAGGCTTCGCGCAGTGTTCGCGGCCCGGCCTCCGTCGAATGTCGGAGCAATTCCTTAATGTGGACAAGTGGACAGCACATCGGCAGACCCGGCGACACCCCGCTCCGTACCGCGGCGATACGGCCCCGACGACCTCGCCCGCTGGGTCCCCGAGCCCAACAAGCGACGCGGGCGCACCGCGTTCCAGCGGGACCGGGCCCGGGTGCTGCACTCGGCCGCGCTGCGCCGACTCGCCGGCAAGACGCAGGTGGTGACCCCCGGCGAGAGCACCCCGGCCGGCCAGGACAGCCCGCGCACCCGGCTCACCCACTCGCTCGAATGCGCCCAGATCGGCCGTGAGCTGGGCCAGGCGCTCGGCTGTGACCCGGACCTCGTGGAGACCGCCTGCCTGGCGCACGACCTGGGCCACCCGCCGTTCGGCCACAACGGCGAACGTGCCCTCGACGAGGCGGCCAAGAGTTGCGGCGGCTTCGAGGGCAACGCGCAGAGCCTGCGCCTGCTCACCCGGCTCGAACCCAAGACGTTCGCCCCCGACGGCCGCAGCGTCGGCCTGAACCTGACCCGCGCCGGCCTCGACGCGGTGCTCAAATATCCGTGGCCGCGCCGCCAGGACAAGCACGCCTACGGCGCGTACGACGACGACCGGGCCGTGTTCGACTGGGTGCGCGAGGGCGCCGACCCCGGCCGCCGCTGCCTGGAGGCCCAGGTGATGGACTGGTCCGACGACGTCGCCTACTCCGTGCACGACCTGGAGGACGCGGTCCAGTCGCACCGCCTCGACCTGGTCCGCCTACGCGACGCGGGCGAGCGCCGCGAACTGCTCGACCTCACCGTGCGCCGCTACCGCCCCGACTGCGTGGCCGACGAACTCGGCGAGGCGCTGGACCGGTTGCTCGCGCTCGACTTCTGGCCGGCGGACTACGACGGCTCGCGCCGCGCCCAGGCCCGGCTCAAGAACGCCACCAGCGGCCTGATCGGCCGCTTCTGCCTGGCCGCCGAGCACGCCACCCGTGAGCTGTACGGCACCGCGCCGGTCCTTCGCTACGCCGCCGACCTGATCGTCCCGCGCGAGATCCGCCTCGAATGCGCGGTGCTCAAGGCGATCACCGCGCGCTACGTGATGGCCCGCGAGGGCGCCGAACAACTGCGCGAGCACCAGCGCACCGTCCTCACCGAACTGGTCGAACTGCTCGCCGCCGGTGCCCCCGAGCGGCTGGACGCGTCCCTGCGCGAGGACTGGATCGAAGCCGACACCGACGCGGCCCGGCTGCGCGTGGTGATCGACCAGGTCGCCTCCCTGACCGACCGCGCCGCCCTCACCCTGCACGCCACGCTGACCACCCGATGAACCGCGCCGACCGGTCACCGCCCCCGGGTGTCGGACGGACCCGTAGACTCGACGATCGTGGCCGGCCGTATCCGTGAAGAAGACGTCAGGCGGGTCCGCGAGACGGCACGCATCGCGGAGATCGCGGAACAACACCTGCAACTGCGCAACGCGGGCGGAGGAAACTTCAAGGGGCTCTGCCCCTTCCACGACGAGAAGTCCCCCTCCTTCCAGGTCAGCCCGGCCAAGAACCTCTGGTACTGCTTCGGCTGCGGCGAAGGCGGCGACGTTCTCGACTTCGTCATGCGCCTGGACCACACCACGTTCTCCGAGACGGTGGAGCGGCTGGCCCAGCAGTACGGCATCGAGCTGCACTACGAGGAGGGCGGCTACACCCCCGGGCGCCAGCAGGGCCGGCGCACCCGCCTGGTCGAGGCGCACCGGATCGCCGCCGCGTGGTTCGCCGACCAGCTCGGCACCCCCGAGGCGGAGACCGCCCGCCGATTCCTCGCCGACCGGGGCTTCCCGCAGGACGCCGCGGAGCGGTTCTCCCTCGGCTACGCGCCCAAGGGCTGGGAGAACCTGGTGCGATTCCTGCGCGGCAAGGGCTTCACCCCGCAGGAGATGCTGGAGGGCGGGCTGGCCAGCGAGGGCCGCAACGGCCCGATGGACCGCTTCCGCGGCCGGCTGGTCTGGCCGATCCGCGACATCACCGGCGACGTGATCGGCTTCGGCGCGCGCAAGCTCTACGACGACGACAACGGCCCCAAGTACCTGAACACCCCCGAGACACCCATCTACAAGAAGTCCCAGGTGCTCTACGGCCTCGACCTGGCCAAGAAGGAGATCGCCAAGTCCGGCCGGGCGGTCATCGTCGAGGGCTACACCGACGTGATGGCCTGCCACCTCGCCGGCGCCGGCACCGCGATCGCCACCTGCGGTACCTCCTTCGGCGACGAGCACATCAAGGTGCTGCGCCGACTGCTGATGGACTCCGGCGAGTTCCGCGGCGAGGTGATCTTCACCTTCGACGGCGACGCCGCCGGCCGCAAGGCCGCGCTGCGCGCGTTCGAGGAGGACCAGAAGTTCGTCACCCGCACGTTCGTCGCGGTCGAGCCGGGCGGCCTGGACCCGTGCGACCTGCGCCTGGAACAGGGCGACGAGGCCGTACTCGCCCTGATCGACGCGCGCGTCCCGCTCTTCGAGTTCGCCATCCGCAGTCGGATCGAGGGCCACGACCTGTCCACCGCCGAGGGCCGGGTCGCCGCCCTCGACGCCGCCGCGCCGGTCATCGCCGGCATCAAGGACCAGGCACTGCGCCACACCTACGCGGTTCGGCTCGACTCGATGCTGGGCTTCCTGGACGAGAAGTTCGTGGTCGGCCGAGTCGCCCAGGTCAACCGCTGGCAGCGCGAGCGGGCCGCGCGCGGCGAGCGCGGCGGCGGCCCCACCCAGGGGCCCGCCACCCCGGCCAACGGCCGACAGCCGGCGGCCCCGCAGCGGCCCGTGGGCTTTCGACCCGACCCGCGCGACATGTGCCAGGCGGTCCAGCGCGAGGTGCTCAAGCTCGCGCTCCAGGCGCCCGCGCTGGTCGCGCCCGCGTTCGATCACTACGAGGTGGACGAGTTCACCGCCGCGCCGTACGCGGCGGTGCGCACGGCGATCGCGACCGCCGGCGGCGTGTGCTGCGACCTCGCGCAGACCCCGAACTGGGTCGGCGAGGTGCGCGTCGCGGCGCCCGACGACGCCGTGCGGCACATGGTCACCGAACTGGCCGTGGAAAACATGCGGTTGAGCAGCGACCCGGATCGGGCGTACGCCGACGGCAACCTGGTCCGGCTGCGGGTCTTCTCCGCCGAACGCCGGATCGCCGACGCCAAATCCCGCCTGTTGCGCCTGGACCCGGGCCGCGACGCGGAGGAGTACGGGTGGGTCTGGCAGGAGCTGACCACCCTGGAGACGTACAAGCGGGCCCTGCTCGACCGCGGCGCCGAAGCCCTCTACGCCCCCGGCGGCTGACCACGGCCCGGCCGGGCACCCGAAAGCCCCCTCCCGGCCGGGCCGAATCGGGCGAACCGCCCACGCCGGGCGAGATTTCCGTGCCCGGACTCTCGGCTACAGGCCCCCTCGTGCAGCAGACTGGGGAAGGTGCATCGGCACACCAGAGGGGGGAAAACGCCCGGCGGCGACCCCTCCCACATGGAACGGACGGATGAGCCTGAACCGGGCCCGGCCACCGTCCTCACGAAGCACGTCACCCCAGGAACCGCGCCACCCGCCCCGACCGCGGTCGAGGCGACCGCCGCGCCGGCCGGCGCCGGCGAACCCGACGAATTCGCCCGCCCCGCCGAATCCGCCGGCTCCTCCGCCGACCTGCTGCGCCAGTACCTGCGCGAGATCGGCCGGGTTGCGCTGCTGAGCGCCGCCGACGAGGTCGACTTGGCCCGCCGGGTCGAAGCAGGATTGTTCGCCGGGGCCCGCCTGCTCGACGACCCGCCCGCCGATCCCGCCGCCCGGGACGCGCTCGCCACTCTGGTCCGCGACGGCGAACGCGCCAAACGCCGGCTGATCGAGGCCAACCTGCGCCTGGTGGTCTCGATCGCAAAACGCTACGTCGGCCGCGGCCTGGGCCTGCTCGACCTGGTCCAGGAGGGCAACCTGGGTCTGATCCGCGCGGTGGAGAAGTTCGACTACACCAAGGGCTACAAGTTCTCCACCTACGCCACGTGGTGGATCCGCCAGGCGATGAGCCGGGCGCTGGCCGACCAGGCCCGGACCATCCGGGTCCCGGTACACGTGGTCGAACTGATCAACCGGGTCATCCGGGTCCAGCGCCGCCTGTTGCAGGAGCGCGGCGAGGAACCCACCGCCGAGGACGTCGCCGCCGTGCTCGACCTCACCGCCGAGCGGGTCACCGAGATCCTGCGGCTGGCCCAGGAGCCGGTGTCGCTGCACACCCCCGTCGGCGAGGACGAGGTGCTGCTCGGCGACATCGTCGAGGACACCGACGCGACCGCCCCGGCCGAGGCCGCCGCCTACCTGATGCTGCGCGAACACCTGGAGGCGCTGCTGTCCACGCTCGGCGACCGTGAGCGGCAGGTGGTACAGCTCCGCTACGGGCTCGCCGACGGCGAACCACACACGCTCGAGGAGATCGGCCGGGTCTTCGGGGTGACCCGGGAGCGCATACGCCAGATCGAGTCACGCACGCTGTCCCGGCTTCGCGAGCGGTCGTACTCGGAGCAACTGCGGGGCTATCTCGACTGATCCCTGGCGTTTCGGCTTACGTCTGCTGTCAGAATTCGCCCATGCCGACAAGCCCGACACCCACCCTCGTCGCCGGGGTGCACTGCTCAGCGCACCAGTTGCGCATTCTCGTCTGCGACGCCGCGACCGGTACCCCGCTGCGCCAGGGGCGCGCCGCGTACGCGGAGGGCGCCTCGACCACGCCGGGCGCGTGGTTGCGGGCCTTCGGCGAGGCCGCGGCGGGCGGTCTCCTCGACGGCGTGGCGGCGATCTCGGTGGCCGCGCAGAACCACGGCGCGGTGCCGCTGGACGCCCAGGGGGTGATCCTGGGGCATCCGCTGCCCGACGAGGACCCCTCGGCCTCCGGTGCCGCCGCGGACCTGGTCGACGCGCTCGGCGGCCCGGCCGCGTGGACGGCCGCCACCGGCGCGGTGCCGGGCTCCTCGTCCGCGATCGCGCAGCTGCGCCGGTTCGCCCGGTTCGAACCCGAGGCGGTGACCCGGATCGCCACCGTGCTGCTGCCGCACGACTGGGTGACCTGGCAACTGCTCGGCTGCCCGCCGGACCCGGTCACCGACCGGGCGGACGCCTCCACCACGGGCTACTACGCGACCACGGGGGAGTGGCGCGAGGACCTCATGCACCTGGCCATCGGCCGGGTGCCGCGCACGCCGATCGTGCTGCCGCCGGGCGCCGCCGCCGGGCGCACGCCGGAGGGGATCCTGGTCGCGCCCGGCACCGGCGCCGAGGCGGCCCTGGCCCTCGGCGCGGACCCGGCCGACGGCGACGTGGTGGTGGCGCTCGGCACCACGGGCGTCGCGTTCGCGGTCCACCGCGTGCCGCTTGCCGACCCTGCGGGCGTGGTCGGCTCGTACGCCGACGCCACCGGGCGCCACCTGCCGCTGGTGCGCACCCTCAACGCGGCTCGGGTGCTGCGCGGCACCGCCTCGATGCTGGGCGTGGACGCCGAGGAGTTCGATCGCATCGCGCTGGAGTGCACGCCGGGTGCGAGCGGGCTGGTCCTGCTCCCCTACCTGGAGGGCGAACACATCCCCGACCTGCCGCACGCGGCGGGCACGCTCACCGGGCTGCGCCGGGAGAGCATGACCCCGCCGGCGCTCGCGCGTGCCGGGGTGGAGGGGATGTTGTGCGGCATCTCGGACGCGTTGGACGCGCTGCGCGATCGGGACGTGGCGGTGGAGCGGCTGATCCTGATCGGCCCGGGGGCACGCTCGGCGGCGGTGGCGGGGATCGCGCCCGCGCTGTTCGGCGTGCCGACCGCGGTGCCGCCGGCGGCGCTCGCGGGCCGGTTCGTGGCCCGGGGCGCGGCCCGGCAGGCGGCCTGGGCGCTGTTCGGGGTGCTGCCGGAGTGGCCCGCGGACATCGAGACGTTCATTCGGGCCGACGAGGACGAACTCGCCCTCGGCGACGCGGTCCGGGCCCAGTACCGCGAGGTACGCAACCGCCTGCACCCCGGCGCCGTGACCGCACCACGAGAAAACGCCGAAACAAGCGGTCGCCACCGAAGAGACTGACCACCCGCTCCGCCCACGACCACCGCGGGAATCGACAGATGTGGGTGGAGACGCCGGCTCGCCCGTCCGGGCGTGCCATGGGTGCCCGCGCCCGTGGCCCCGGCGGGCCCACGGGTGTCCCCGTCGGTCCGCCCGGGACCACCGGCGCGTTGTGGGCGTCGTCCGAGGTGTTACAGCCCCTGGCCGTGGCGCGACGACGTCACCGACGTGCCGTTCGTGCCGTGTCCGCCGAAGCGGTCCGGCAGGTGCCGACCCACCCGCTCGGGCAGGTGCTCGCCGATCGCGCGGCCGGCCTTGACGCCCGCCTCGCGGCCGAGCCCGGCCGCCGCGTGCCCGGCCTTCTGCGCCGGCGGGCTGCTCGCCACCGTGCCGGAAAGCTTGCGGATCTGCTCGTACCGCTCCCGCCCGGCCTTCGCCCCCAGGACGTAGCCGATGGCGAGGCCGGTGACGAAGGTGAGCTTGTTGATCATGATGTCCTCCGCGGTCGTTTGTCCCGCCCGTGCACGTCAGCGCCTACCCGGGCGACGTGCGTAGGCAACCTGTGAGGTCCTACCGGAAAAACCCTGGTGCGGGCCACCCCTCGGAATGCGCTAATGTATTCCACGCAGCGACCGCCAGACGGTCCGACGCAATCCCGCATAGCTCAATTGGCAGAGCAGCCGGCTGTTAACCGGCAGGTTATTGGTTCGAGTCCAATTGCGGGAGCCATCGACAGCGCCCGCCGGTCCACCGGCGGGCGCTGTCGCGTATCCGGGCCGCCCCGGCTCACTCGCTCCCGGTCCGGGCCCAGAACTCCTGCCAGGACGGCCACTTCTCGGGCAACTGCGCATCGGTGATCATCGGGTTGTCGGGGAAGTGGAAGCGCCCCGGCACGGCCAGCGGATGCTCCAGCACATCGGCGGCGTAGAAGGCCTCGGGCTTGCGGCTGCGGAAGTACCAGCGCCCGTCCCGCCGTTCGTAGCGATCCCGATACTGCATCGGCATCACCACCCACAGGTCGCCCACCTCGTGCTCGGGACGGCAGTACACGACACCCGTCGCGTGGTCCTCGTCGACCAGGTCGATCACGTGGTTCCCGATCAGGTGGAAGGTGATCCCGTACGGCCGCAACACCGGATCGAACCACTCGGCGAGCGCGGCCCGACCCACACCGCCCGCCCCCGTGCGCACGTCCGGCACGAACAGGTCGGCCAGCGCCGGCACGTCCCGGCTGTCCAGCGCCAGCGCGTAGCGGGCGGCCAGTTGGCGAATCTGCTCGTACGCCTCCAGGCGATCGAGCCGGGTGGTGATCGAATCCGACATGCTGCCTCCGTAAGCTGACGACCAGTCAGATATCACGGTGTCAGACGACCGCCCCGGACCACGCCCCGGGTCGGCCCGTCGGGACGCCCACCCGTGGGGAGCGCGCGCATGGTCGACGTCGGCATCTATCTGGACCTGCGCAATCCGGTCGAGTGGCGGCAGGACTGGTCCCGGCTGTACGCCTTCACGCTGGAGCTGTGCGAGGAGGCGGACCGGCTCGGCGTGCACTCGATCTGGACCACCGAGCACCACGGCTTCGACGACGGCTACCTCAGCCAGCCGCTCACCCTGGCCGCCGCGATCGCCGCGCGCACGAGGCGGGCCCGGATCGGCACGGGCGTGACCATCGCGCCGCTGCGCCACCCCGCGCACCTGGCCGAGGAGGCCGCGATCGTGGACCTGGTCAGCGGCGGGCGGCTGGAACTGGGCATCGGCACCGGCTACCGCAGGCCCGAATACGACCTCTTCGACCGAGGCGACCTGCTCGCGACCCGATTCGGCGCCACCGACGCGAGCGCGCGCGAGATCCGCAGGTTGTGGGAGACCGGCACGATCAGCCCGCCGCCCGTGCAGCGCCGGCCGCGGATCTGGCTGGGCTACCAGGGGCCGCAGGGCGCGCGGCGGGCCGGACTGCTCGGCGAGTCGCTGCTCACCGCGAACCCGGCGATGGCCGCGCCGTATCTGGACGGCCTGCGTGCCGGCGGCCACGATCCGGCGACCGCGCGGATGGCCGGGCTGCTCAACGGCTGGATCACCGAGGACCCCGAGCGGGACTGGCCGGTGGTCTCCCGCCATCTCGCGCACCAGTGGGACGGCTACCACCGGTACGCGGCGGAGGGCACCGGGGCCGCGCCGCCGCGCCCGATCGACCCGAACCGTTGGCGGGCACGCGGGTTGTCCGCGGCGCCCGGCCACTTCCTGCACGCCACCCCGGAGGACGCGGCGCGGGAGATCCGGGCGTACGTGGCCGATACGCCGATCGAGACGGTGTGGTTCTTCGCCTCGCTGAGCGGGATGACCGAGGACATGGTCCGCGCCCACGTGAGCACGCTGTGCTCCCGCCTGGCGCCGCTGGTGGCATAGCGCGGCGCCTTGCCTCGGCGCCCCACCCCCCGCGCCCCACCCCTCCGCGCCTCGCCCCCCGCCCCCGGCGCCGGGGGCGAGGAAGCGGCGAGCGGATCGCGCGTGTGGCACGGACGATCGACTGTCTGCGATCGACGGCGGGATGCGAACGGTTTCGGGCAGGACGAGACCACGCCCGCGAGGATCCCCCCGGGCGTTGGTCGGGCCTGACCGGTTATGCTGCGTCAGGCTGTCCGGCAGCGGACGGCAAGGGGCGGTAGCTCAGCTGGTTAGAGCAGGGGACTCATAATCCTCTGGCCGTGGGTTCGAGTCCCACCCGCCCCACCCGCCCCACCCGTTCTTCTCGGCGCCGTCGAGCGCCGACCGCATTCGTGCTCTCATGCCGTGCCCTCGTACCGCGTGCTTGCGTGTCGGCTCGTCCCACCCGATGTGTTGGTTGCTGTGTGTCGTCGGGCGACTCTTTTCCGTAGTCGAGTCAGAGCTTAGCGGGCTCTTGCTGGATTCCGGGAGTGAAATCACTCGAACGGGCTATCCCCACGTGTATCCCTGGCGGGACGTCACCTCGGCGAGCGTGCGCTGGCCGGACGCGCTCGGGTGGAACCAGTCCCAGTGGCTCACGTCGTTCTTGCCGAACCGCTGGGTGTTGACCACACCGCCGTCGTAGCGGCAGTTGGTCCAGGTCGAACACACCTCGCGCAGCTTGGCGTTGTACGCGGTCACCCGGTCGCGGACCCGCTGTCGGCGGTCCAGCGCGTCGGGCTTGGTCGACTGCGGGTCGTCCAGCATCGACTGGCACACGTTGCCCACCGACCACACGGTGCGGGCCAGGAACTCGTCGTGCCCGGTCTCCCACATGCGACCCAGGTCCGGGATGCTGACCACGAGCACACGCGTGTTCGGCAGGCCCGTGCGCAGGATGCCCAGCGCGTCGCGGAACTGGCTCTCGTAGGTGCCCGGCGAGGTCATCTCGTCCACGGTGTGCCGACAGGCATCGTTGGCGCCGATCAGGATCGTGACGTAGTCGACCCGCTGGCCGACCGCCTGTCGGGCCTGGCTCGCCAGATCGGTCATCTTCGCGCCGGTCTTCGCGTTGTTGAACACGGCGTCGGCCGGCAGGCCGAGCCGCTTCGCGTGGCTGTTCACATCGGCCGAGGTGCCCGTGGCCCACGACTTCTCCGGGCAGTCCTGGAGTGGTGAACAGGTATCGAACCCTCGGGTGATCGAGTCGCCGAGGGCCGCCATCGAATGGGGTCGGGGTGGCACGGTCGCGGTGGGTGGTTTCTCGGGTGCCGGCGACAGCACCTTGCCGTTGGGCTGTTCGGCCGCGGTCGGGTTGCCGGGTGTCGGGGTTTGCCCACCACTCGGCCCGGTAATAAGTCGATCCCCGGCAGCAGCCGGATCGGCCTTGTCGCCGTCACCCGAATCCATGCAGGAGGACAACGTCAACAACGCCGCGACCATCATCGCGGTTGCCGCCCCTACTCGTCGTTTCCGACCCACGCCGCCCCCTCCGCCCCCTAGCATCGACACGACGATGTCCATCGACGGTATGTCACTCCTTCGTGTGAAGGCCGACAATGCCGGGAGTGGCGTCGTCGACGGCCGGGCACGTTGAGTGCAGTGGCTCACCATTCCGAGACGGTGAGTAACGAATTGTTCGCTCACATCGGACAATTGCCCACATGTGATTACGGACAGCAACTGATGCCTGTGGTACATCCGTGGTCTGTGGGGCACAATGGAAGACCGGGATTCGAACAGGCAGTCCGAGACAAGGCTTGAGGCCGCTGGGGAAGGCGAACCTCGTCCTTGAAGCCTGGAGGTCCCGGTGACGACACGTGGAGTTCTGTACGTGCACTCCGCGCCGCGTGCGCTGTGCCCGCACGTCGAGTGGGCCGCAGCGGGCGTTCTTGGCGTGCGCGTGAGTCTGGACTGGGTCCGCCAACCGGTGGCGCCCGGGATGTTGCGGGCCGAGCTGTGCTGGCAGGGCGCGCCCGGTACCGCGTCGCGCCTCGCCTCGGCGTTGCGCGGCTGGCACCTGCTGCGCTTCGAGGCCACCGAGGAGCCCTCGGCCAACGCCGAGGGGGAGCGCTACAGCAACACCCCCGAGCTCGGCATCTTCCACGCCGTCACGGGGGCGCATGGCGACATCCTGATCCCGGAGGACCGGCTGCGCGCGGTGCTCGGTCGGGCGGCGCGGGGCGAGGTCGATCTGCGCTCCGAGGTGGAGAAGTTGCTCGGCAAGCCGTGGGACGACGAGTTGGAGCCCTTCCGCTACGCGGGCGAGGGCACCCCGGTGCGTTGGCTGCACCAGGTGGTCTGAGCACGTGGGGGATCCCCGAGACGAAGACATGCGTATAGACATACCGATACGAGCGGCCCTCCCGAATCATCCGGAAGGGTCGCTCGCGTCTCCGCCTTGGGATCGAGAGCGGCCGGCGGAGCGGGTTGCCGGCGGATGCGCCCCGGGGGCACCGCGGGACGAACGGTCGCCCCGGCGTGGGTGATTCGTCCCTCTTGTGGGTTGACTCGGGTCGGTCGCCGCCGGTACGCGAGTACTCCCGGGCACGTCGACCACCCGGCCGGCGGCGCCGGGTTCGGCCGCGAACATTCGTGCCCCCGCCGCGAGATCCGCGACGGGGGCACGAACGGGTGTGCGATGGTGGGGCCTTACTCGAAGCTGCGGAAGGCGACCACGACGTTGTGCCCGCCGAAGCCGAACGAGTTGTTCAGCGCCGCGATCGTGCCGTCGGGCAGCGTGCGCGGCTCGCCCCGCACGATGTCCAGGTCGACCTCGTCGTCGAGGTCGTCGACGTTGATCGTGGGCGGCGCGAGGCGGTGGTGCAGGGCGAGCACGGTGGCCACCGACTCGACCGCGCCGGTGCCGCCGAGCAGGTGGCCGGTCATCGACTTGGTGCTGGTGACGGTGACCTTGTCGGCCGCCGCGTCGCCCAGCGTCGCGCGGATCGCCTTGAGCTCGGTGACGTCGCCCGCCGGGGTCGAGGTGCCGTGCGCGTTGACGTGCACGATCTCCTCCGGCTCCAGGCCGCCGTCCGCCAGGGCGAGCGCCATCGCGCGGGCGATGTCGCGGCCGGTGGGCTCGGGCTGGGCGATGTGGTGGCCGTCGGAGCTGAGCCCGGCGCCCGCGACCTCGGCGTACACGCGGGCCCCGCGGGCCGCCGCGTGCTCGGCGCTCTCCAGGATCAGGACACCGGCGCCCTCGCCCATCACGAAGCCGTCGCGGCCCTTGTCGTAGGGGCGGGACGCGCGCTGCGGCTCGTCGTTGCGCTTGGACATCGCCATCATGTTCGCGAACGCGGCCATGGGCAGCGGGTGGATCGCGGCCTCGGTGCCGCCGCAGACCACCACGTCGGCGCGGCCCGAGCGGATCATCTCCAGACCGTAGGCGACCGCCTCGGCGCCGGACGCGCACGCGCTCACGGGGGTGTGCACACCGGCCCGCGCGCCCAGCTCGATGCCGACGTTGGCGGCCGGGCTGTTGGGCATGAGCATCGGCACGGTCAGCGGGCCGACCCGGCGCGGGCCCTTCTCGTGGAAGGTGTCCCACGCGTCGAGCAGGGTGGTGACGCCGCCGATGCCGGAGGCGATGACCACACCCAGGCGGGTCGGGTTCACCACGAGGGCGTCCGGGGCGTCCTCGGGCGCGGTGTTCTTCGCGGCGTAGCCGGCGTCGAGCCAGGCCTCGCGCGCGGCGATCATGGCGAACTGGCCGGAGCGGTCCAGGCGCCGCGCCTCGACCTTCGGCATGACCTCGAGGGGCTCGACCGCGATCCGCGCGGCGAAGGTGACCGACAGTTGCTCGGCCCATTCCTCGGTCAGCGCCCGCGCGCCGGACGTGCCCGCGAGCAGCGCGGACCACGTGGTCGCGACATCGCCGCCGACCGGCGTGGTCGCACCCAGACCGGTGACCACCACGGCCCGCGTGGCGTCGTTGCGCTCGGTCGACTTCACTGTCTTCTCACTCTCACGCTGTGGGTTCGGGCGGCCGGCGGGCCGAGGGTGCGGCGATGCCGGGGCCCGTGATGTGACTGCGACGGACCGGGCCGGACGCGCGAACGCGGTCCGGCCCGGAGAACGACCGGCGCTACATCCGACCTAGGCGGCGGCCTTGACGATGTAGTCCACCGCGTCGCGGACGGTCTTGAGGCCCTTGACGTCGTCGTCCGGGATCTTGACCTCGAACTTCTCCTCGGCCGCCACGACGACCTCGACCATCGACAGCGAGTCCACGTCCAGGTCGTCGATGAAGGACTTGTCCAGCTCGACCTCGTCCTGGGGGACGCCGGCGATCTCGTTGACGATGTCGGCGAGGCCCTCGAGGACCTGCTCCTGGCTAGCCATGATGCTCCTTGATTGGAATCTTGCGGTGACGTAAAGCTGTGCTGCTCGTCCGATCGGCGCCTCGCGGCGACCGACGGGGGACTACGGAAGCGTAATGACCTGCCCCGCGTACACGAGGCCGGCCCCGAATCCCATGATCAACGCGGTCCCGCCGCTGACCGCTTCGCCGCTTTCGAGCATGCGCTCCATGGCGAGCGGGATGGACGCGGCGGAGGTGTTTCCGTTCTCGGCGATGTCGCGGGCGACCGGTACCTCGGGGGGCAGCTTGAGCGCCTTGATCATCGCGTCGGTGATCCGCATGTTGGCCTGGTGCGGGATGAACGCGTCCAGATCCTCGGCCTTGACGCCGGCGGCGTCCAGGGCCTGCTCGCAGACCTTGGCCATCTCCCACACGGCCCAGCGGAAGACCTTCTGGCCCTCCATCTTGAGCGTGGGGAACTCCTGCTCGCGGTCGTCGCGCAGGTCGTTCCAGTCGACGGTCTGGGTGATCGCCTCGGCCTGGGAACCGTCCGAACCCCACACCACGGGGCCGATGCCCGGGGTGGTCGAGGGGCCGATCACCACGGCGCCCGCGCCGTCGCCGAAGATGAACGCGGTGCCCCGGTCGGACAGGTTGGTCAGGTCGCTCAGCCGCTCGACGCCGATCACCAGGACGTACTCGGCGCTGCCGCCGCGGACCATGTCACTGGCGAGCGAGACGCCGTAGCAAAAGCCCGCGCAGGCCGCGGAGACGTCGAACGCCGCCGCTCGGCCGCCGCCCGCGCCCAGGCGGTGTGCGATCTCGGTGGCGATCGCCGGGGTCTGCTTGAGGTGGGTGACCGTGGAGACGATCACGCAGCCGACCTGCGAGGCGTCCAGACCCGCGTGCGCCAGAGCCTTGCCGGCCGCCGCGATGGACATCTCGGCGACGGTCTCCTCGGGGGAGGCCCAGCGCCGGGTCCGGATCCCGGAACGGGACTGGATCCACTCGTCGGAGGAGTCGATCCGGTCCACCAGCTCGGAGTTGGGCACGATCCGGGCCGGGCGGTAACCGCCGACGCCGAGGATGCGCGCGTGCGCGGCTCCGGCGCGGGGGGTGATGGTTGCGGTCACGCGTGGTCCTCCCGTACGGGTTCGAGGCCGGGTGGGTTCGCGGCCGGGTGCAGAGCGGGTGTCGCGACGGGGGTCACGACGGGCTCTGGGAGCCGGTCGGGCCGCCGTGCGCCTCGACCAGTTTCCGGGCGGCCTCGAGGTCGTCCGGAGTCTTCAGCGCGACCGTCTCCACGCCCGGCATGGCGCGCTTGGCCAGAGCGGTCAGGGTGCCGGCCGGGGTGACCTCGATCAGGCCGGTCACGCCCAGGTCCTTCATGGTCTCCATGCACAGGTCCCAGCGGACCGGGTTGGAGACCTGGCTGACCAGGCGCGCGACCACGTCGTGGCCGTCGTTCAGCACGGTGCCGTCGGCGTTGGACAGGAACGGGACGCTCGGGTTGCGCACGCTCACGCCCGGGACCAGTTCGGCCAGGCGGTTCACCGCCGGTGCCATGTGCTCGGTGTGGAACGCGCCGGCCACGGCCAACGGTCGCAGGCGCGCCTTCTCCGGCGGATCGGCGGCGAACGCGGCCAACTGCTCCAGGGTGCCGGCGGCGACGATCTGGCCCGCGCCGTTCATGTTGGCCGGGGTCAGGCCGTGCTCGGCGATCTTGGCGAGCACCGTCTCGGGGTCGCCGCCCAGGACCGCGCTCATCCCGGTCTGCGTGACCGCGGCGGCGGCGGCCATCGCCCGGCCTCGCTCGCGCACCAGGGTCAGCGCCGTCTCGGCGGAGATCACGCCGGTGGCGGCTGCGGCGGTCAGCTCGCCGACGCTGTGACCGGCGGCGGCGCGTACCGCACCGGGGACGTCGTCGGGCTGCGGGAACAGTGTGAACGCGGCCACCAGACCCGAGGCGACGAGCAGCGGCTGGGCCACCGCCGTGTCCCGAATCTCGTCGGCGTCGGCCTTGGTGCCGTAGTGGATCAGGTCGAGACCGGTGACGGCCGACCACCAGCGGAGCCGGTCGGCCACGCCGTCGAGGTCGAGCCAGGGGGCGAGGAATCCGGGCGTCTGAGCGCCCTGTCCGGGGGCGACGAGTACGAGCACGAGGTCAAGCCTCTCTCCTGCGAGGGGTGGCATCCCCTTATCGGCAGGGACGAAGATCCGATGGTGACTTTGTTGGGTTCGTACAAATAGATGGGGACTAGCTCTCGATCGCGGCCAGTCGGCCGAGGATCAGCGAGACCTGGAGGGTGAATGCGGAACGGGTCTCGGTCGGTACCAGGCCGGTGACGTCCACGACGCGTCGCAGCCGGTAGCGCACGGTATTGGGGTGGACGAAGAGCATCCGGGCGGCTCCTTCGAGACTCGCCGCCTGCTCCAGGTAGACGGAGAGCGTCTCCAGGAGCGCGGAGCCGGCCGCGTGCAGGGGTATGTAGATCTCCTCCACCAACTGCTCCCGGGCCTCGTCGTCTCCCGCGAGCGCGCGCTCGGGCAGGAGATCGTCCGCGGAAACCGGGCGCGGCGCGTCGGGCCAGGCCACGCACGCGCGGTGTCCCGACATCGCGGCCTGGGCGGAGCGTACGGCGGCCAACAGGTCGGGCACCTGGGGGCCGACCACCACCGGACCGGGGGCGAACTGGCCGATCAGCGACCGGGTCGCGCGGATCGGGTCGTCGGTGCCGCCGAGGATCACCACGAGCCGTTCGCCCTGTACTCCGGTGAGCACGTTCAGCCGGGCGTGTCGGCCCGCCCGGTGGATGCCGTCGACGACCTCCTGGGCGTCCGCGTCCGGGGCGTTGCCCACCACCACCATGACCGAGTCCGGCGAGCCCCAGCCGAGCGCCGAGGCCCGGGACAGGATGCCCTCGTCGGCCTCGCCGCGCAGCAGCGAGTGCACCACCAGGGCCTCCAGGCGGGCGTCCCACGCGCCGCGCGTCTCGGCGGCGTGCGCGTACACCTGCGCGGTGGCGAAGGCGATCTCCCGGGAGTACAGCAGCAGCGACTCGCGCAACTCCTGTTCGTAGCCGGGCGCGGCCAGGGTGGCGATCTCCGCCTCGACCACCTCGATGGTGGTGCGGATCAACTCGACCGTGTGCGGCAGTGTGATGGTGCGGGTCAATTCGCGCGGCGCGGTACCGAATACGTCGGCGCTGACCTTTTGCGGGGTCTCCGGATGCCGGAACCACTCGGTGAACGCGGAGATGCCGGCCTGGGCCACCAGGCCGATCCAGGACCGGTTGTCGGCGGGCATGTTCCGGTACCAGGGAAGCGCCTCGTCCATCCTCGCGAGCGCCGCGCCGGCCAGGGCACCGGCGGATTTCTCGAGCCGGCGGACGGTCGCGGCACGAAGATCGGGTTGGGGGCTCACGGGGCCATTGTCCTCTGCCTGATGGGCGGCTTTGCCGTCGGCTCGCGAGGGCTGCTTGTTTGGGCGCTTCGCGCCGGCTCGCGAGGGACCACTTTTTCTTTCCCCCGCTTCGCTCCTCCAAGAAAAAGCGGCCCCTCGCTCGGGGCCGGGTGTCCCTCCGCTTCGCTCCGGGCCACCCGGCCCAAGT
>NZ_JBSHGZ010000054.1:0-54592 GCF_053618075.1 Embleya sp. NPDC055664 | reverse complement strand
CAGTTGCCTTCGCGTCACACCAAGACGATCTACCAGACCAGGACCGCCTTGACGACGAATCCCACAAATTGATCACAACCCGATACGCGACCTAGTGCATCCACAATGCCCAGGCGTGGTCGTTGACCTGTTCGCAGTAGAAGTAGGCCCCGTGGTTCGGGTATTCGGCCACGGCTCCGGCGCGGCAGTCCTCGGCGGACGGGTAGTAACCCACGATGTACGTGAAGTCCGGACCGCCCTGGGCCACCGCGGGGGCGACGGCGCCGGCCGCGAGTGCGAGGACGAATGCGAAACCGGTCAAAACCTTGCGCATGAGCCCAACCCCATTCTCCCGGACGATCCGGTCCGGGGAAACGACGTACGAGGACTGACGGTTCGTACCGCGGCGCCCCCAAGCTAGTCGTCCCCCACACGCCGAGACAATAGGTCTATACCTTTGGCTCCTGAGATTCCGCTCCGCGGCGGCGCGCCCGTGCGCCCGCGCGGGGGTCAGGGGAAGTGTTGGGTGCGGGGGGCGAAGGTGGATTCCGGGCCGGGGGCTCGGCCTATGGACCAGATGGTTGTGGTGTTGGGGACCGGGGTCAGGCTGAGGGTGGTCGAAGGGCCTTCGCCCGGGACGGCGGGTTCTTTGTACTCGGTGAAGGATCGGCCGGTCCAGGCGAGGAAGTCCGGGCCGGGGATCAGGGGTGGGGAGTTGCCCGGTGGGGCCCATTTTTGGGAGCGGATCACCGAGATCCAGGCCAGGGCGCCGGAGGGAGCGGGGGCCAATGAGGTGATGGCGCCGAAGTCGGTGGGTACGGCGACCCGGTGCCACGTCAGACCGTCCCAGCGGACCAGCAGGGGTGGGATCGGGCGGCCGGGCGGGCCGCCGATGAATCCGGCGGTGCCGCCCGCCCATACCTCCGTCGGCGAGACCGCCAGTACGCTGCCGACGCCCGAGCGGGGGAAACCGTCCACGATCGTCTGCTGCCACGCCTGACCGTTCCAGTGCGACACGGTCGCGCCCGAGGCGCCGGCGCCCGCGGCCCACACGTCGTCGGCCGCCAGGATGTGCAGGCCGTACACGGATCCGGGCGGTACCGGTAGGTCCCGCCAGGCGCGCCCGTCCCAACGCAGCAGCGCCTGCGCGTCGTTGCGCGTGCCGATCAGCCAGACCTGGCCGCCGCCGGCGACGACTCGGGTCGGCGTGACACCGCGCGGCGACCGGCCCTCGTACCAGGCGGAGCCGTCGGAGCGGAGCACGTGGCCGCCGCCCGCCGCGTCGCGGCCGACCGCCCAGATCGCGGTCGGGGAGGTCGCGGCGATGGACGACAACTCGCCCTGCCAGGTGATCCCGGGCAGGCTGCGGCGCTGCCACGCGGCTCCGTCCCAGCGCAGCACCAGCGGGAAACCGGGCGCCTCACGCCCGACCGCGTCCGCGCCCACGGCCCACACACGATCCGGTCCGAACGCCACGGCTTCGTTCAGGGTGGCCTGCGGGCGTACCTCCGCCGAGACCGGAACGTGCTGCCAGGACGGAGGTTCCGCCGAGGCCGAGGCCGAGGCGGAGGCCGCGGTCGAGGCCGGCGGGACGAGGGTCATGCCCGTCATGGCGACGGCGACGGCCACGACCACAAGTCGGCGTGTCATGGTCGACCTCCCAGTCGCTCGCTCATCAGGTTCGGTTTCGAGCCGTAGATCTCGACGGTGCCGAAGGACAGCAGAGCGGATCCGACGGTCGCCAGTGCGCGCGGTTTCACGTCGATCGCGTTCGGGCGCTCGGGGCCGTAGGAGAACGTGGTGCGGAGGCCGTCGACCCGCGCGTACTTCGACTGGAACGCCCGGTCGCTGCGCACCGGCAACCACAGCGCGCCGTCCGGGCCGCGCACCATGGCCTCGGTGGAGATGTCGCCCAGCGGCGGGTAACGGGTGTGCCAGGCACGCCCGTTACCGGTCGTCAGGTAGGTGCGGGCCACACCGTCGGTGTACCTGCTGCCGCCGATCGTGATCCGGCCAAACGGTTCGAGGACGATCGTGTGCACGTTGCTGTTCGGCGGCAGCGGTACCTTCGCGTCCCGCCACGAACTGCCGTCCCAGCGCAGGATGGTGCTCCCGTCGGCGGTGTCCGCCCAGGCCCAGACGTCGTCGGCGGCGCGCGCGGTGATCCCCATCAGGAACAGCACGCCGTCCGGGGTGGACTGTGTGGTCCAGCCGGAACCGTCGTAGCGCAACACCTTCAGTCCGGTGTCGTCCTCGCCGACGACCCACGCGGCACCCGGTACGGCGGTGAAGTCCTGGTAGGTCCACAGGGTTTGCGGCAGCGGGACGGCACTCCACCCGGCCGCCGACCGGCGCAGGATCTCCGCGATCCCCACGCGGTAGTGGAAGATCCACACCTCGTCGCCGACGAACTGCACCCGGCCGAGCGCGCCCGGCTCGTCGGCGCCGGGGAAGGAGGTGTCCCGGCTCCACGCCGTGCCGTGCCGGCGGTACAACGTCGGCCGGGATCCGTCGGCGGCGTTCTCGGACCCGGTCGCCCACGCGTCACCCGGTCCGCGGGCGGCGAGATCGGCCACGCTCATCGGCGGGGCCGCCGCCGGCACGGGCAGCGCCGACCATCTCGCCGATGTGGATTCCGATGTCGATGACGCTGTCGAATTCGACGCCGGTGCGGCGGGCGTCGCGGCGGTTGCGGCGGGCGACACCACCGCCGTACCCGCGATCACAAGGCAGACGACGACCGCACGAAGACCGTTCACGAGACCTCCCGAGAACGTGAGGATCGCTCAGCCTATGGGCATGAACCCGGCCGTGAACAGACGGCATATGGCCGATCCGAGGCATCGTTTCGACGCCGTGGTCGTGGCCGATCGGTCCCGGTGTCCGGCTTACCCGGCCGCGTCGATCGTGGTGAGTTGGAAGCCGTATCCGATCACCACGATGCCCGCCGCGGCGGTCAGGATCGGGCCGACGCGCTCACCGGGAGGCTGCACCGGGAACGGGTGTTTCCACCGGGTCGTTCCGGTGGTCGCCTCGACCGCCCACAGTGTTCCGGTGCCGTCCGCGACGTACACGTTGCCGAAGTCGTAGCGGACCATGGGGGCTTGCGTCCCGAACGTCGGTCGGCCGGGGGAGCCGCCGGGTATCGAACTGCGCCAACGCAGCGTGCCCTTCCTCGCGTCGAGGCAGTAGAGCGTGGTCTGCGTGGTGGCGAAAACCGTGTCGCCGTCGGTGTTCGACGCGCAGTCCGTGAAGGTCTCGCCGGGGCCGGCGGCGGGGAAGCCCCATACCGGCTTTCCCCGGTCCGGCTCGACCAGGTGGACCCGGTCCGCGCAGTAGACGAAGCCGCCGGCGGTCCAACACACGGGGATCGGGGGCCGGGTCACGGGGACGTACCCCTGCGTCGACACGGGCGGTACGTCGGTGCTCCAGCCGCGGGCGCCTCCGCGCGTCGCGTCGAGCGTCACGAGGCGGCCGTCCGAGCCCCGGTCGTGGTCGCCGTGCGACAGCAGGTTCGGGCCGTGCGGGGGGACGAACAACCCGTCGACGTCCGTGCCCACGGTCTCCCATACGCCGGTCCGGGTGCGGACGTCGACGGCCCAGACGAACCCGAAGGAGGACAGCGTCGTCGTCTCGCCGGTGATCCCTCGGCCGGTGACGAAGGCGATGTCGTCGACGATGCCGGCCACGCCCGTGGGGGTCCACTCGACATGTGGGAGCGGGAGCGTCCACAACTCCCTTCCGGTGCCGGGCTGGACGGCGCTCAGCACGTTCTGCCGGACGGCGGCCTTGGTGCCGGTGAGGTAGGCGACCCGGTCGTCCCCGGCGACCCGGCCCGCGTCGTTCCAACCCCCGGCCAGGGGCAGCGTCCAGCGCGGTCGGCCCGCGCCGGCGTCGAACGCGTCCCGGCCGTTCTTGCCGGTGGCGATGACCGAACCGCCGTACACGGCCACGTCGGTGACGGGTCCACTCGCCTTGGCCGTCCACGACGTCGCTGCGGCGGGGCCGTCGAGGACACCCTTGCGGCCGGTCGGCGCGGGCAGCGGCGCATGCGGGACGACCGGCGGCGGGACCGGAACGGTGGCCGGCGGCGAGGATCCAGGACCGGCGGGGGGCGGCGTCGCGGCCGCGCCCCGGGCCGAATCGGCTTCCCCCGGCAGCAGGACGGCCGCCACGCCGCCGGAGACGGCCACCGCTGCACCGGCGGCGAGGCCGAGGAACAGCCGCCTGCGCAAGACCTGTTGCCGAGCCTGCCCCGGCGGGACCGGGCTTTCGGGGCGGGTGGATGCGCCGAGCGGCGACCCCGTCCCGGGCAGTGCGGAGACCCCGGGCAGTGCGGAGACCCCGGGCGGTGCCGATGTCTCGGGCAGCGCGGCGATCCCGGGCGGTGGCCACGCTCCGGGCGGCGCGGCGATCCCGGGCAGCGCCGACGACTCGGCTGATGCCGAAGTCTCGGGTGCCGCCGACGCCCCGGACCGGGTGGGCGTTCCGGACCCGGCGGACGCCCGCGCCGGCGCCGGCGGCGTGGGTCGGGCGTCCGTGCCCGTCGTGGGCGGGGCCTGGTGCCCGCTCGCCGCGTCCCGCGCCGCCGGCAGGCCCGTCAGGACGTCGGCCGCGCGGCTCACATCGCGCGTCACCGCGTCCGGCAGCCAACTTCCCCCGGCCGACCCGCCCTCGTCCCGGCTGACGAAGTCGATCAGCGCTCGCGGTGTCGGACGTCGTACGGGGTCCTTGTGCAGACACGCCGCCACCACGTCCCGGATGGAGGCCGGCAGCGCGCCGACATCGGCCGGGTCGCCGACGACGCGCCGGAGCACGGCGGCGGGCGGCCCGTCCCCGAACGGCCGCTGCCCGGATGCCGCGTACAACATCGTCGAGCCCAGCGCGAACACGTCGCTCGCCGCGCTCACCGACCGCCCCAGGGACTGCTCCGGCGACATGTACCCCGGCGATCCCACGACGGTGCCCTCCCGGGTGAAGGACGTGCCGTCCAGCGCGTGGGCGATGCCGAAGTCGATGACGTGGGGACCGTCCAGCGCCAACAGCACGTTGCCCGGCTTGAGATCGCGGTGGATCACCCCCGCCGCATGGATCCCGACCAGCGCCTCGGACACCCCGGCCAGCAACATCCGCAACGAAGCCTCGGGCAGCGGCCCGTGCCGCCGCACGGCGTCGTACAGCGACAGGCCCGACACGAACGCCGTCGCCATCCACGGCGGATCGCCGTCGGGGTCCGCGTCCACGACCGGCGCGGTGAAGGCCCCGGACACCCGCCGCGCGGCTGCGACTTCGGCCCGGAAGCGGTTGCGGAAGTGCTCGTCGGCGGCGAAGTCCGCGCGGATGACCTTCACCGCCACGGCGCGTCCGGCGGCGGAGCGGCCGAGGTAGACCTTCCCCATGCCGCCGGAGCCGAGCGGCAGGAGCAGGACGTACGGGCCGACCCGTCGAGGATCCGAGGCGTCGAGCTGTTCCATGGCCTGCTGCCGTCACCCTTTCGTTGGTGAACGCCCCGACTTGGAGCGGGAGTTCGGATATCGCCCGGGTATCGTCCGGGCCGATCGCGCGTGTCGTGGCGATTGTGTGGGCGGTTCGGCGGCTACGCTCCGCTCGCGGCGACGACCACCAGCGAGGTGCGGTTGGCGCCCCACACCCGACCGCCGCCCACTGCGGTGAGCAGGACGTTCGTCGCGTCCTGGGTGGGGTCGCTGTACTTCCATCGGCCCTTGCCCGTCTCGGCGTCCACCGCCCAGAGGTTCGCCCTGTCGTCCGCGACGTAGACGTTGCCGTCCGCGATCCGGATCCCGGCCGAGTCGGATTCGCGGAGCGAACCCTCCTGCGGCGCGGTGGCCCACTTCGGCGCGCCGGTCGCCGCGTCGAGGGCGATCAGGCCGGCGGCGCAGGTGATGTACACCGTCCTTCCGTCCGGGCTCGCGACCGGTTCCCCGAAGTTGTCGCCGCCGTTGCGGCCGGCCCGGAACGTCCAGCGCTGCCGGCCGTCGAGCGGGTCGACCGCGGTGACCGAGGATCCGGCGTACACGTAGGCGCCGCCCGCGAAGCACGCCCGCGACTGTGCGTAGGTGCCGAAGGAGCCGCCGGGAACCGGGTTGCGCCAGCCGCGTCTGCCGGTCGCCGGGTCGAGCACGACGACCGCGCCGTCGCGGCCCACGCCGCCGCCGGCCGCGAGGATCATCGACTCGGGCGTGGGCGGTACCACCAGCACCGCAGCCACGTCGGTGCCGGTTTCCTGCCACAGCGTGCCGCGCTTTCGGGTGTCCACGGCCCACACGAAACCCTGCATGGGGGAAGTGCCGATGATGTCGCCGGAGACGATCACGGTGTCGCCCAGGATTCCGGCGACGACCCGCAGGAGCCGACCGCCGGCCGGCTCCGCCACCGACCACAGGATTTTTCCGGTCGAGACGTCCACGGCGTGCAGGCCGTCGACACGCGTGGAGCCGGCGTTGCCGCAGAAGTAGAGGACGCCGTTGCGCACGATGCCCGGCCGATGCCTGGCCGACGTGGCGTCGATGTGCGCCCCGGTCGGCCCCCAACGGGCCTTGGCGTCCAGGTCCAGGCCCTTCGCGTCGAGCAAGCCGAAGGTCACCAGGACGTCGCCGCTCAGGACGAGGCCCTCGCACGGCTCGCCGAGGTCGCGCATCCGGCGGACGACGGCGTCGGGAGCGGTCAGGGGCGTGGTCGGCAGGGCGGCCGGGGCGGGTGGGGCACCGGTCGGACGGGGACGGGCGGACTCGCTCTTGCGGCCGGCGTTGTCGACGTTGCCCCCGCCCCGGTTCGACAGCGCGACGGCCGCGGTGACGCCGCCGGCCACCGCGACGGTGCCGGCGACGCCGACGAGCAGGGCGCGGCGACCGATCGTTCGGGCGGTGGGCGGTGCCGGCGGCTCGGGCGGGGGAGCGGTGAGGGTCGACGCGCGGACCGCCATGATGTCGGCGGTCAGCGGCCCGGGCAGCCAGCTCCCGGCCGCGACGTCGACACCCTGGCGTTCGATGTCCTCGACCACCTCGGCCGGTTCGGGCCGCTCGGCGGGGTCCTTGGCGAGGCAGCGCAGGATCAGTGCGCGCAGCGGCTCGTCGAGCCCGGCCAGCGGCGCGTGGTCCGGCTCGGTGCCGGCGACGCGGAACATCAGCGCCGCGGCGTTGCCGGTCCCGAACGGCGGCAGCCCGGTGGCGGCGAAGTACGCGGTGGCGCCCAGCGAGAACACGTCGCTGATCGGGGTGAGCAGCCGCTCCAGGGCCTGTTCGGGCGACATGTACCCGGGCGAGCCGACCACCGCACCGCTGCGGGTGTGCGAGGTTCCCTCCACCGCCCGGGAGATCCCGAAGTCGATGACGTGCGGTCCGTCGAGCGCGACCAGGACGTTCGAGGGTTTGAGGTCGCGGTGGATCAGGCCGGCGGCGTGTACGTTGCCGAGCGCCTCCGCCAACCCGCCGATCAGCATGCGCAGCGCCGCCGCGGGCAGCGCCCCGTGCCGGGCGACCGCGGTGGACAGGGGTACGCCGGGCACGAACGCCGTCGCCATCCAGGGCACCGGGGCGTCGGGGTCGGCGTCCACGACGGGGGCGGTGAAGGCACCGGAGACGCGGCGGGCGGCGGCGACCTCCTGTCCGAAACGAGCCCGGAACACCGGGTCGTCGGCGAGTTCGGGACGGACGACCTTGACCGCGACGGTACGTCCGCCGGGCGAACGACCCAGGAACACCTTTCCCATGCCGCCCGCACCGAGCAGGCCGAGCACGGCATACGGTCCGACCCGCCGCGGATCGGCGGCGCCCGACAACTCCATGATTCCCCTCTTCTGCGGCGATGGCCAGGATACCGACCCCAAGATCACGCCGCGGCGGGCCTCCGGCGGCCCGTCGGAGGGGGCCGTGTCGCGCGAACCGGATATCCGCGCGAGTGGGGTAGCGGAAGGATCGGGGCGTCCTGTTCCTCATGTCGACCAAGGGAATTTGCCAGTGAGCAGAGTGGGTAGGAGCGCTGCGGCCGTCCTGGCGTCGGTGTCGTTGTTCGCGGGTGTGGGCGTCGCGCTCGCACCGTCGGCGTCCGCCGTGAGCAACCCCGGATGTACCCGGGATCTCCACGACCACACCGCCAAGATCACCGGCAACAACGTCAACCTGCGCAAGGGCAAGGGCACGTGGACGCCGATCCTGCGGGTGCTCCAGAAGGGCGCGAAGGTCACCGTCTACTGCCGGGGCGTTGTCTACCGGGACGGTGACGCCGAGGCCGGCGAGTGGTACTACGTCAAGCACCAGGCGTCGGGTATCAAGGGTTGGGTGTCCGTCAAGTACGTCAGCTGATTCACGGAGCCGCCGATCCACGGATCCAAGGAATCACGACCGTGCACCCCGGGCGGTGGTTGCCCGGGGCGCACGGCGATCGGGCGGCTTGCTCAGAGGAAGACGCGGGCGTTGTCCAGCCACGCCCGTGCGTCCCCACCGACCGCCGTGAGGTCCGTCGCGGCCGGGGACCTGCGTTGGGTGACTCGGAGACAGAAGTCGAGGGCGCCGCCCTCCACCCGCTGCGCCGCATCCGCCGGGCCCCATGTCCAGGTTCGGCCGTCGGGGCCGGCCAGTTCGACCCGGAACGGATCTGTCGGAAGGGGCAATCCGGCGGCGTGGAACGAGAGTTCGCGTCCGATCACGCCCAGGGTGGCGATCTGCCGGAGTCGATCCGTGGGACGGCGTGCGGCGCCCACCGCATCGAAGACGTCCTGCCCGTGGGCCCACACCTCCATGAGCCGAAGCGGCGCCATGAGCGTCGCGGTCAACTGTGAGCCGTACCAGGGAAATCCGTGCTCCGTCGGTAGGTCGCACAGTGCCGCCGCCACCTCGGCGCGACCGGCGCGCCACTCGTCGAGCAGTACCGAGCGTGGTTTGGCGGCTCCCGCGGCGGCTTCGAGATCGGCGTGTCCGCTGCCCGCGGCTTCCGTTTGTTTCAGTACGGCGTCGAACGCCTCCGGGGTTCGTATGGCGATGAGGACGTTCGCATCGGCCGCGGCGAGATGCGCGATCTGGTGGGCGATCGTCCACCCCGCCGCCGGCGTGGGGTCGGTCCAGTCGGCGTGCGCCGATACCAGGGCGTCGAGTTCGTCTCCCTCGGCCACCAGGTCGGACAGGGCGACATCGCGTTCCAGACCGGACACGTCAAGGCCGTAGTTCAGCATCCGACGTCGCCTTTCGGTTGTTGGCATGCGTCCACCGAAACATCGTAGATGTCGATCGTTTTCGTCCGGCGGCGACGGCGACGGGAGCCGTTTAGGGTGGTTCCGTTCGCCAGGTCGGGTGCATTCGGGGGCGGATCGGCGTTACGACAGGGGGGTCGATGGGAGGCTTTCGGTGGAATCGATCCCCTCGTTCGGAAGGTTGGTGAGCCGTGTCCCCGTCATCCGCGACGTGCGACCGGGACGCCGTAGCCCCCGGCTTCCCGAAGCCCGCCGATGTGGTGGCGGAGGACGCGCAGTTGCGCGCCGCCGTGCCCGTTCCCTCGGTCGGCGCCGCGTTTCGGGACTCCGCCGACAGCCTGGTGCGAAGCGTCGCGCTCCTGATGGAAGCCTACGCCCGACGTCCCGCCCTCGGTCGGCGCGCGACACGCACGGTGCTCGATCCGGCGTCGGGTCGCACCACACTGGAACCGCTGCCGTGGTTCGACACGATCACCTACGCCCAGTTGTGGGAACGGGCCGGCGCGGTCGCGGCCGAGTGGACGCGGGACGCGGGGCGTGCGGTCGATGCCGGGGATTTCGTGGCGGTGTACGGCTTCGTCGGCGTCGACTACACGGTGCTGGACCTGGCGTGCCTGCGGTCGGCGGCGGTGTCCGTGCCGTTGCCGTCGAGCGCTCCCGTGGCCCGGTTACGGTCGATCGTCGACGAGGTCGGGCCCCGGGTCCTCGCGGCCGGCGTCGAAGTCCTGGACAACGCCGTCGAGTTGGTGTTGGCGAGCACGTCGAGGCCCCGGCTCGTGGTGTTCGACCACCACCCTGAGGTCGACGATCAGCGCGAGCGCTTCGAGGCGGCGCGCAGGCGCCTGGCCGAGGCCGGACTCACCGGGATCGACACCCTTACCGTCGTCACCGAGCGAGGGCGCACACTCCCACCCGCCGCCCCGGCGCGCCGGCCGACCGCTGCGGACGAGGACACGAACGCGGACACGATGCGGCTGCTCGTCTACACCTCCGGCAGCACGGGGGAGCCGAAGGGCGCCATCTACACGGAGCGTATGCTCCGGCGACTGTGGATGGGCAGCATCCCCGATGACGGGCTACCCTGGATCACCGTCCAGTACCTGCCGCTGAGCCATGTGGCGGGCCGTACCGTCCTCTTCCACACCCTGGGCCACGGCGGCACGGCGTACTTCCCCGCGAAGAGCGACGCCTCGACCCTCTTCGACGACATCCGGCTCGTCCGCCCGACGCAGCTGATGCTGGTGCCGCGCATCTGCGACACGCTCTATCGGCAGCATGGCCACGAACTGCTTGGGCCGAAAGAGGAGTTGGGCCGCGAGTCCCGCCTCGGCGGCCGGGTGTTGCGGGTGATGTGCGGCAGTGCGCCGCTGTCCCCGGAACTCGCCCGCTTCATGGAGTCGTACCTGGGCCGGACCGTGCACGACAGTTACGGATCGACCGAGGCCGGCGTCGTATTGTTCGACTCCCGCGTACAGCGGCCCGCGGTGCGTGACCACAAGCTCGTCGACGTACCGGAGTCGGGCTACCGCACCACCGATCTGCCGTATCCGCGCGGCGAGTTGCTGATCAAGTCGGAGTTCGTCACCCCCGGCTACCACGGACGGCCCGGGACGACCGACGAGGTCTTCGACGAGGACGGGTTCTACCGAACCGGCGACATCATGGCGCGGATCGGCCCGGACCGGCTGGTGTACGTGGGCCGCCGCAACGACGTGCTGAAGCTGGCCCAGGGGGAGTTCGTCGCACTCTCGCGGCTGGAGAGCATCTTCGCCACCGCGTCGCTCGTGCGGCAAATCTACGTGTACGGCAACGGCGAACGTGCCCATCTGCTCGCCGTGATCGTGCCCACCGAGGAGGCGATGGCGCGGGCCGAGGGCGACGAGTTGCGGCGGGCACTGGGTGAGTCGCTGCAACGGGTCGCCAGGCAGGCCGCGTTGGAACCCTACGAGGTTCCCCGGGACTTCCTGGTGGAGACCGAGCCCTTCGACATCGGGAACGGCCTGCTGTCGGAGCTGCGCAAGAACGTCCGACCCCGGTTGAAGGAGCGCTACGGGGATCGTCTGGAACGGCTGTACGAGCAGACGGTGACGGGACGGCCGGACGAACTGCGCGCCCTGCGCGAGGCCGGCGCCGATCAACCGGTGCTCGCGGCCGTCCGCCGGGCCGCCGGCGCATTCCTGGGGCTGTCGGTCGCGGATCCGGGGCCGGCCGCGCGTTTCACCGACCTGGGGATCGACTCGCTGTCCGCGCTGGCGTTCGCCGAACTGCTCCGGGACGTCTTCGGGGTCGAGGTCCCGGTCGACATGCTGCTCGGCCCGGCGTGCTCCATGCGGGCGATCGCGGAACACATCGAGGCGGTACGCGAGTTCGGTGAGGCACGACCCTCGGCGGGCTCCGTGCACGGCGCCGGCGGCGACGTGGTGCGGGCCGTCGACCTCACACCGGACCGGTTCATCGACGCAGCCACCCTGAAAGCCGCCTGTTCGCCGGCGGCACCGGTACGGCCGACGGCGACCGCGACCGTGTTGCTGACCGGCGCGAACGGCTACCTCGGCCGATTCGTATGCCTCGACCTGCTGGAGCGCCTGGCCGGCACGGGCGGTCGGCTGGTGTGCATCGTGCGCGGCCGGGACGATGCCGAGGCCCGCCGCCGGCTCGATGCCGCCTTCGACGACGGTGACGACGGGGAACTGTCGCGCCGCTACCGGGTCCTGGCCGCCCGGCGGCTCGACGTGCTCGCCGGGGACATCGGCCGGGAGCGGTTGGGCCTCGACGCGGATACGTGGCGGTGGCTGACCGAGGAGGTCGATCGGGTGTTCCACCTGGCCGCGCTGGTCAACCACGTGCTGCCGTACGACCAGCTCTTCGGCCCGAACGTGGCCGGCACCGCCGAGCTGATCAAACTGGCGCTCACCGGGCGGATCAAGCCGTTCACCTACCTGTCCAGCGTCGGCGTGGCCACCGGAGTCGAACCGGCGCGGCTCGACGAGAGCGCCGACATCCGCGAAGCGAGCCCCGAGCGCCGCCTCTCGGACGCCTACGCCACCGGCTATGCGGCCGGCAAGTGGGCCGGTGAGGTATTGCTGCGCGAAACCCACGAGCGGTACGGCCTGCCGGTGACCGTGCTGCGCTCGGACATCATCCTCGCCCACCCCCACCACGCCGGTCAGCTCAACGTGACCGACGTGTTCACCCGGCTGATGCTGAGCCTGGTCGCCACCAAAATCGCGCCGGCCTCCTTCTACCGGAGGGACGTCGGGGCCCAAGGGCCACGCGCGCACTTCGACGGTCTGCCCGTCGACTTCGTCGCGCGGGCCGTCGACACCCTCGGCGCCCGCGACGGGGACGGCTTTCGTACGTACAACGTCGTCAACCCCCACGACGACGGCATCTCGCTGGACACCTTCGTCGACCGGCTCGTCGCGACCGGCCACGACATCGAACGCGTCGACGACCACGGCGTCTGGTTCACCCGCTTCGAGGCCGCGCTGCGGGCGCTGCCCAAGACGCGGCGTCGGCACTCCGTACTGCCTCTGCTGCACACCTTCCGGCAACCGGCCGAACCCGTGGCCGGCTCGCGTTTCCCGGCCGGACGGTTCGCGCGGGCCGTGCGGGCGACGGGGATCGGCGAGCCGGGGATTCCCCATCTGTCCGCCGGGCTGATCGACAAGTATGCGGCGGATCTGCGCCGGCTCGGGCTGATCTGATTTCACGTCGATAATCGTCCGGCCCGACCGGAACTCGCCCATTCGGGCGCCTTTTCACACCCGATACTCTGAATGTGATTCGTGTTCCGCGACATACCGACATGTCCTTGCAGAGCTTTATGGGATCGTGAGTGAATAGCCGCTCCGCGGTTTCGTCAATTCCTATGCAAAAACCGGGAGCGCATCCTGATTATGTCTACCATCGAATTTTCTCCGTCCCGATTCCTCGCGGACATCGAAACGACCGCCGACCTCCTGGGCGCCGACTACTGCGCACCGATGACCCGCCGGGTGCTGGATGTGTTCGAGGAGAGCTTCCACCGGGGGGCGGTGCTGTGGCGCACCACCGACCGGCCCGGCGGCGCGCTGAACTATCGCTTCTACGAGCGCAGGCCCGTCGACACCGTGCACATCGCCGAGCGGGCCGGCTTCATCCCCGCCCGCAGCCCTGCCACCGGTCTGATCCGCGCCTGGAGCGCGCTGTACGCGGGGTCGAGGGAGCTGTGCGACTTCGACTCGGCGCAGGGCCTGGTCAAGACCTGGGTGTATCTGGACGGGAGGCGGCCCTTGGAGGAGGTCCTCGGGCCGCGCGAGATCCCGGACTCGATCCGCCGGCACGAGAGCCGTTTCCGCGAACTGGGCCTGACGGTGGTGCGGAATGTGGCGGTGGACTATCAACAGGGCACCGCGAACCTGTACTTCCGTACCGCGGAAGGCATCGACGCGAAGTCGACGAAGCGACTGCTCGCGCTGTCCGGGAGCGCCGGGCCGGACGCGCGGACTTTCGCGGACATGCGCGCCTTCACGGCGCCGGGCGGGTATACGTTCTCGGTGACCCTGCGGATCGACACCGGACGGATCGAGCGCGTCGGTATCTATGCTCTTCGGCTTCCCGTCGGGCGATTCCCGCACATCGCCGGCCGCCTGGCCACATTCTTCGACCGGGTTCCCTCGCACGACGAGGCGGAGATGAATGCCGTGGCCTGGTCGTTCGGCGCGGGAAATCGCCACTATATGAAGGCCGAGCGCAGCTACTGCGGCCGGTTGGTCGCACTGATGCACGACTGCGACAGCCCGATGACCGTGCCCGGCATCATGGGTGTATGACCGAGCGTGAAACCTCCGGCCGTTCCGCTGCGGCGACGTTGGCCCGGGTGCTGGATCTGATCGACCCCGGGATCATCGACGTCGTGGTGGCGCCGCGCGGGACCGACGTGCCGGTGCGCGGGGTCATCCTGTACGACCTGGGCGACGAGGACGCCGACGGCGCGGCGCTCGCCGGGACGATCCTGCTCGGGGTGGGCGTGGACCCGCGCGGGCGCGACGCGGTGGAGGCCGTGCGGGCGGCCCGTGACGCGGGGGCGAGCGCGCTGGTGCTTCGGCGCGGGGCGGCCGGAGTGGATCCCGCGGTGGTCGAGGCGGCCGAACACGGCGGAACCGCCCTGCTCACCCGGCATCCCCGACGCGGCTGGACCCACGTGCTCGGCCTGCTGCGCAACGCCTGCGCGCAGAGCGGCACCTTCGAACTCACCGCCGTCGACAGCCTGCGCCCCGGGGACCTGTCCGGCCTGGCCAATACGGTCGCCGACCTGGTCGGCGGCGCGATCACGATCGAGGATCCGCAGTCGCGGGTGCTGGCCTACTCCCGGATGGACCACGAGCCGGATCCGATGCGCCGGGCGACCATCCTGAACCAGGAGGTGCCGCGCTGGCGGGTGGCGGAGCTGCGCGAGAGCGGCTTCTTCCGCACCCTGTGGGGCACCGACGATGTGGTGCGGCTGCCCGCCGACGAGCGTTACGCGGAGCGGCTGGTGATCGCGGTGCGCGACGGGGGAGAAGTGCTCGGGTCGATCTGGGCCGCGGCCGACGGGCGCCCGCTCGCGCCGGACGCGACGGCGGCGCTGCGTACCGCCGCCCGGGCGGCCCTGCCGCACCTGGTCCACCACGAGACGCGCGGTCGCGAGGCGGCGCGGCGGCGGGAGGAGGCGGTTCACACGCTCCTCGGCGGCGGCGCGGGCGCGGAACAGGCGGCCCGGACGGTGGGGGTGCGCCCGGATCGGCCGTACATCGTGATCGTGGTCGAGGCGTACGAGCGTTCCGCGACGCAGGCCGCGGCCGACCCGCCCACGCACGCCGAGCAACGGGTGCTCGATGTGCTCGCGTTGCAGGCGACGGCGCTGCGCCCGGAGTGTGTGACCGCGCGGGCCGGGCGGCGGTTGTTCGTTCTGACGCCGGCGGGCGACGCGCACGCGGACCCGGCGCGGGACCTGGTCGCCACGGCGCGGTCGGTTCCGGGCACGGTCGTCTTCGCCGGGGTGGGGCCCACCGCCGGGCGGCCGGACGAGTTGCCCGGTGCGCGCGAGGAGGCCGAGATCGTGGTGCGGGTGCTGCGCGAGCGGGCGGCGGCGTCGGCCGGGGCGCCCGCGTCCGCGTCGGCGCTGTCCGCCGACCTGGTGTCCGAGGTGGCCCTGGTGCGCCTCCTCGACCGGCTCGCGTCGTTGTGGCCGATGGCCGGACCGGTGCACGAGATGGTCGAGCACGACCGCCTGCACGGATCGGAGTACTCCGCGTCGGTCGGCGCGTACCTGGGCGCCTTCGGCGACACCGCCGCCGCCGCGCGCGGGCTGAGCGTGCACCCGAACACCCTGCGCTATCGGCTGCGCCGGGCCAAGGAGCTGTTCGGAGTGGACCTGGACGACCCGACGGGCCGACTGCTCGCGGACCTCGGGCTGCGGTTGGCGTACCGGGCGCGCCCGTGAGTCCAGGGTGCGGCGGGCTGCGTTTCATGATCATTTTCTTGTGATGGCAGACAACCGATGCCTCCGCCTTTGGTCGCCCGTGACGCTGACCCCCGCCCACGCCCGGATCCAAGCTGTGCATGCGACTCGAACGGGTCGCGAACACTCGACATCTCCGAGGTGTGGTGCACGTGACTTCCGCAGCGGCCCGACGGCGTCGATCGGCCCGAGAGGCGGCCCTGGCCCGAGTGGTCGAGCAGGGGCTGCTGGGCCCGGAGCAACCCCTGCTGGGACTGCTCGACGTGGACGGCATCCGGGCGTCGGTCCACGCGCTGGCGGCGGCGTTCGGCGACACCCCCGTACTGCACACCTTCGCCGCCAAGGCGTGCGGCCTGGTCCCGGTGCTGCGCCTGCTCGCCGACGCGGGCATGGGCTGTGAGGTCGCCTCGCCGGGCGAACTCGAACAGGCCCTGGCGGCCGGGTTCACCCCCGACCGGCTCGTCCTGGACAGCCCCGCCAAAACGGTCGAGGAACTGCGGTACGCCCTCGCGCACGGCATCGCCGTCAACGTCGACAACTTCCAGGAACTGGCGCGCATCGATGCGATCGTGGCCGAGCGCCCGGCGACGGGGCCGATCGGGATCCGGGTCAACCCGCAGGTCGGCGCCGGCACGATCGGCGCGATGAGCACCGCGACCACCACGTCCAAATTCGGCATCGCGCTGCGCGACCCGGGGGCCGTCGAGGCCGTGGTCGAGGCGTTCGCCCGCCGGCCGTGGCTGAACCGACTGCACGCGCACGTCGGCTCCCAGGGCTGCCCGCTGTCCCTGATCGCCGCCGGCCTGCGGGCCACCTACGAACTCGCCGAGCACGTCAACGCCGTCCTGGGCCACCGACAGATCACCGGCCTGGACATCGGCGGCGGCCTGCCCGTGGACTTCACCGGCGACGAGGACGACCCGACCTTCGCCGACTATGTCGCCGAACTGCGCGCAGCGGTGCCCGAACTCCTGGACGGCCGCTACGAGTTGGTCACCGAGTTCGGCCGCTCGCTGCTCGCCAAGAACGGCACGATCGCCTCGCTCGTGGAGTACACCAAGAGCGCCGGCGGCCGACGGATCGCGATCACCCACGCCGGCGCACAGGTCGCCACCCGGACCGTGTTCATGCCCCGGGCGTGGCCGCTGCGCGTGGGCGCCTTCGACGCGCACGGCCGCCCCAAGCACACGCCGGAGGAGATCCAGGACGTCGCCGGCCCGTGCTGCTTCGCCGGCGACCTGACCGCCGTCGGCCGCGCGCTACCACTGCTCGAACCGGGCGACGTGGTCGCGCTCTACGACACCGGCGCGTACTACTTCTCGTCCCACTTCGCCTACAACTCGCTGCCCCGACCGGCCGTGTACGGCTACCGGGTCGTGGACGGCGAGGTGCGCCTGGCCACCGTCCGCGAGGCGCAGACCGTTCGCGAAGTGGTCCTGGAGAGCGGGGCGGCGCATGTGCACGCCCTCGTGGACCTGGGGTCCGCGACCTGCTCGGGGTACCCGTCCGAGCACGACTGTCCCGACCCCGAGGAGGTGGCGGTATGACCCGCGTCCTGATCTCCGCCGACATGGAGGGCGCCACCGGCACGGTGCTGCCCGCCGACGTGCGCGCCGGCAACCCGCGCTACGAACGTTTTCGGCGCCTGCTCACCGGCGACGTCAACGCGGCGGTGGCCGGATTCCTGGACGGCGGCGCCGACGAGGTGATCGTCAACGACGCGCACTGCGGCATGGACAACGTGCTCCTGGAGGAACTCGACCCGCGCGCGGTGCTCATCGTCGGCCGCAACAAACCCCTCGGCATGCTCCAGGGCCTCGAATCCGACGTGGACGCGCTGGCGTTCGTCGGCTACCACACCGGCGCGGGCGAGGCCGGAGTGCTCGCCCACACCTACCTCTCGCACAGCATCCTCGGCGTGCGCGTGGACGGCCGCGCGGTCGACGAGGGGAGCTTCAACGCACTCGTCGCCGCCGAGGCCGGGGTGCCGGTGGTGCTGGTCACCGGTGACGACGCGACCTGCGCCGAGGCCGCGCGCTACGCGCCGGGCTGCCGTACGGTCACGGTGAAGACGGCCATCTCCCGGCATGCGGCGATCTGCCGTACGCCCGCCGCGACGGCGGCCGACATCCGCCGCGAGGCCGCCGCCGCGTTGGCGAGCCCGCTGGATCCGGGCCCCGCGATGCCGGCCCCGCACGTGGTCGAGGTCGACGTGGACAGCCCCTACCTCGCCGAACGGGCGAGCACGATGGGCGGGGTCGACGTGATCGGCCCGCGCACCGTGCGCCTGGCGGCCCCCGACGCCCGTACGGCGCTGCGCCGGTTCCGGGCCCTGACCTGGGTGATCGGCGCCGGCCGCGAGGGCGACTGGACCTGACCGGTCGCGCGCCCGCCTGTTCCCTTTCACCTCTCTCGTTCCCCGCCCCCGCAGGAGTCTCCATGTCGTCGCAGCCGCAGCCCACATCCTCGACCGAACAACCACGACTCAGCCGTTCGCTTCGCAACCGGCACATGGCCATGATCGCGATCGGCGGGGCGATCGGGGCCGGTCTGTTCGTCGGCAGCGGCAGTGTGATCAAGACCGCCGGGCCGGCCGCGATCGTGTCGTACTGTCTCGCCGGCGCGCTGGTGTTGTGCACGATGCGCATGCTCGGCGAGATGGTCGTGGCGAGACCGTCGTCGGGTTCGTTCTCGGACTACGCGCGCAGTGCCATCGGGCCCTGGGCGGGATTCACGATCGGCTGGCTGTACTGGTACTACTACGTGATCATCGTGGCCGTGGAGGCGGTCGCGGGCGCGGCCATCCTGCACGCCTGGATCGATCTGCCGCTGTGGGTGCCGGCGATGGCGCTGATGGCGGTGATGACGGCGACGAACCTGCTGTCGGTGAAGTCCTTCGGCGAGTTCGAGTTCTGGTTCTCCTCGGTCAAGGTCGCCGCGATCATCGCGTTCCTGGTGGTCGGGGGGCTGCACGTGTTCGGCGCGTGGCCGGGCAGTTCGTTCGACTTCGGCAACCTCACCTCGCACGGCGGTTTCGCGCCGAACGGCTTCACCTCGATCTTCTCCGCGATCGTGGTGGTCATCTTCGCCTTCGGCGGCGCCGAGATCGTCACGATCGCCGCCGCCGAGAGCAAGGAGCCCGAGCGCTCCGTGGCCAAGGCGACGACCGGCATCATCTGGCGGATCATCCTGTTCTACGTCGGCTCGATCTTCCTGGTCGTCACGATCGTCCCGTGGGACGGCGCCGAGGTGCTGGCGAGCCCGTACGTCGCCGCATGGGACATCATCGGCCTGCCCGGCGCGGGAACGGTGATGGACATCGTGATCCTCACCGCCGTGCTCAGCGTGCTCAACTCGTCGGTGTACGTCTCCTCGCGCATGCTCTTCGCGCTGGCCTCGCACGGCGACGCGCCCAAGTGGTCGGTCCGGACCAGCAGGCGCAACGTCCCCGTGCGGGCGATCCTGGCGGGCACGGTCGTCGGCTGGGTCTCGGTGGTGTTGGCCTACCTGTCGCCGGACACCGTGTTCACGTACCTGGTCAACTCCTCCGGCGCGATCGCCATCTTCATGTACGTCATGATCGGCGCCTCGCAACTGCGCATGCGCCGCCGGTTGGAGCGTGAGGCCCCGGAGCGACTGACGCTGCGGATGTGGTTGTTCCCCTACCTCACCTGGATCGTGATGGCGGGCTTCGTCGCCGTGCTGGTGGCGATGGCGGTCATCGACGACCAGCGCACCCAACTGTTCACCAGCCTGGGCAGCCTCGCCGTCGTGCTCGCCGCGTACGGGCTGCGCCGGGTGTACGGCCCGCGCCCGGCGGCCGGGTCGGGCGAGCCCCGGGACCCGAAGGCCGCTCCGGAACCCATCGCCACGCCGTAGCGGATCAGACGCCGATGACGGTGAGGGAGAGCCACAGCGCCGGCACCGACAGCAGCAGGCCGGCGGGCACGGTCCACAGGCCGAGTCGGGTGAATCTGCCGAGTTCGACCTCGCCGTCGTGTTCGTGCACGATCCGCCGCCACAGCAGGGTGGCCAGGGAGCCGGCGTAGGTGAGGTTGGGTCCGAGGTTGACGCCGAGCAGCACCGCGAGCACGGCGCCGGGCCCGGACGGCGCGGTCAGCGGCAGCAGCACCAGTACGGCGGGCAGGTTGTTGACGATGTTCGCGAGCAGCGCGGCCAGCGCCGCGATGGCGAACAGGGCCGCGAGGCCGGTGCCGTCCGGGATCAGCCGGCCCAGGGCGTCGGCGAGACCGTTGTCCACGACGGCGCGGACCACGATGCCCAGGGCCAGGACGAAGGCCAGGAACGGGATCGCGGCGGCGCGCACGATCGCGGTGGGCGTGGTGCGCCGCCGGACCAGGGCTCGCACGGCCAGGACGACGGCGCCGGCGAGGGCCGCCCACGCGGGGTCGACGCCGACCGCGGAGGTCAGCACGAACCCGGCCAGCGTGCAGGCCACGGTGACCAGGGCGAACAGCGGCACCTCCCGGGGTTCGGCGGTGGGCGGCGCCTGCGCGCCGGCGTCCAGGTCCGCGGCGAAGAAGCGCCGGAAGACCAGGTACTCGGCGGCGATGGCGACCAGCCAGGGCAGGACCATCAAGGCGGCGAAGCGGGTGAAGCTCAATCCGCTGGCCGCGAACGCGAGCAGGTTGGTGAGGTTGGAGACCGGCAGCAGCAGCGAGGCGGTGTTCGCCAGGTGCGTGCAGGCGTAGCTGTGGGGTTCGGGGCGGGCGCCGAGCCGGGCGGCGGTGACGAACACCACGGGGGTGAGCAGCACGACGGTGGTGTCCAGACTGAGCACCGCGGTGATCGCCGAGGCGGCGACGAACACCTGCACCAACAGGTGACGCGGGCGTCCTGCCGCGGTTCGGGCCATCCACGCCCCGCAGGCGTGAAACAGGCCCTCGTCGTCGCACAGCCGGGCCAGGACCAGCACGGCGGCGAGGAAGCCGATCACCGGCCCGAGCCGCGCCGCCTCGTCACCGGCATGGGCGGGCGAGATCGCCCCGACGGCGACCACCACCCCGGCGGCCGGCACGGCGACAACCGCCTCGGTCATGCCGAACGGGCGAACTACGGCGCACGCGAGCACGCCCAGAAGCAGTACGACGGAGACGGCCTCCGCCAACGAGGAATCCACCCGCCCGATCTTCCCCCACCCGAACCAACCAACATCCGACCCCTCCGCGCAATCGGGATTCCCCGGTAGCCGGCCCCCGGGGGTCAGTCCACGACGTACCACGCGTTGTCGATGAAGCGCAGGGTGGAATCGCCCAGGTCGCCGCTGGTGAACGTGGTGGTGGCCTTGATCGCGCGGGCCGGGATGTCGACTCGGTCGGTTCCGCGCACGGAGACCGGCTTCGGGTCCACGGTGGCGGTGGTCGGAGCCTTCTTTTGGGTGGCGGACATCATCCGGAACATGCCCGCGAAGGACGTGGCGCACGGGCCGGCGCCCTCGTTCTCGGCCTGCTTCGCGGCCGGCCCGGCGATCTCGCAGAGCGTGGCGATGTCCTCTCGCCCGACGCCGTGCAGAAACTCCTCGAAGCGCCGGATCGCCGCCTCGGGCGACGCACCCTGTGGCGCTCGGGCGTCGGTGGTGGCCGAAGGGACCTGTGACCCGACGGCGGCCGGTGTCGAGGTCGCCGAGGCCGGCGACGTCGACGATCCGGTGGTGGGCGCGCCGGTCGACGGTGGTGCCGAAGCCGTCGGTGTCGGCCGGTCCGCGGTCTGCTTCTTCGGGGAATCGCCGTGGTTGCACGCGGCCAGCAGGATCAGGGTGGCTACGGTCACGCCCACGATTGCCCGCACGCGGTTTCTCCCATCGGTGAGATCACGAACGGCCGATGGTACGTGCGCCGGCGGTCGTCGGGTGGGTTTACCGGTGGGGTTTGCCGGGGGGTTCGGTGGGTTTGGTGCGCTTTTCTCCCTTGGGCTTGGTGTCGCCTTTCGGCTCCTTGTCCTGGGGTGGGGCGTCGGTGGCGGACGAGGGGACTTGGGCGTCGACGGTAACGGCGACGGTGACGGTCGTGGCCGGCGGTGGAGGGGGAGCGGTCGCGCGTGTGGGGGGTGCCGAGGGCGGTGGGGCGGACGTGGTGGACGGCGGTACGACGGGTGGGGTCGTGGGCCGGGTGAGCGGTGGGAGGGGGGCGGTGGTCGGTGCGGGGCGGCTGTTGTCCGCGTCCGGGCCGGCTTGGTGGTGGAGGACCGCCAGGGTCGCACCGGATGCGCCCAGGATGATGCCGGCGACCAGGCCCACGGTCGGCAGGTGACGTCGTCTCCGGCCCAGTACCCGCGTATCCGACGTGGTGAGGGTCGCATTGCCGGTCGCGACGACCGGCGGACCCGACGCGGGCGCGCACGATGCCGCGGCCGCGTCGAGCAGGCGGGCGCACTCGGCGGCGTCGGGCCTGGTGGCCGGGTCGACACGTGTCATCGCCTCGATCGTGGCGGCCAGTTCGCTCGGCACGTGGGACGGGATGTGCGGCGATCGCCGCGAGCGGGCCAGGGCGGCGTCGAGCGAGGATCCCGGATATTCGCGTTCGCCCTTCAGTGCCTCCAACAGGACCAGGCCCAGGGCATGGACGTCGCACGCGGGGCCCGAGCCGTGCCCGAGGATCTGCTCGGGTGCGAGGTAGGAGACGGTGCCGACGATCGTGCCGGGTGAGGAGCGAGTGGGCTCGTCGACGAGACGCGAGATGCCGAAATCCGCCAGGTACGGGGTGTCGCCGGGGCCGATCAGCACGTTGGACGGCTTCACGTCCCGATGCACGATGCCGGCCGCGTGTACGTGCGCCAACGCCGAGGCCAGCCGCGCGCCGATCCTCGCCACCCGGTCGGCCGTCAGGGGACCGTCCACGATGTGCTGCCGCAGGGTGACGCCCCGGATCAGGCGCATCACCACATACGTGCAACTCTCGTGCCAACCGACGTCGTGCACCGTGACCAGGGCCGGATGGGTCAACCGGCCCAGCAACACCGCCTCCTGGCAGAACCGTTCCGCCGTCACCGCGGGCACGCCGGGCCGGAAGATCTTGACCGCGACCTCGCGCCGCAGCCGCAGGTCGACGGCCCGGAAGACATCGGCGGTGCCGCCCGCGCCCAGCAGTTGCCCCAGGCGGTATCGACCGTCGAGGATGCCGCCGCTCCGCGGCAGGGGACGCCGTATTCGGCGCGGTAATGCCGTCATGCACTCTCCCCGATCGGTCCCGACAATGCCCGGGTTCCTACCCACCCTTCGCCCCGCCATACCGAAACGCGCCCGCACGCCGAAAACGGAGATACTCCGGGTGTGTGCATACGACTTGGGCTTCGGGAAGTCGGCCGACACGCCGCGGGCGCGTCCCTACCGCGCCGGCTCGTCCGCGTCGATCAGCGCCGTGATCACCCGGTCCAGCACCGCCAGGTCGGCCGCGGGCAGGTCGCGCAGCGTCGCCGGGGGGTCGTCCAGGATGTCGCGCGCGATTCGGGCGAGGCGTCGGCCCTCCGGGGTCGCCGCCAGCATGCGTTGCCTGCGGTCGGTGGGGTGCACGGTGCGTTCGATCAGGCCGCGCCGTTCGAGGTCGTCGACGACCAGCGTCGTGTACGGCTTGTCGGTGGCGAGCCGGCCGGCCAGTTCGCGCATCGACATCGGACCGGCGGCGATCCGCCGTAGCGCCTTGACCCGGACGAAGCTCAGCCCGGTCGCCTCGGTCACCGCGCGGCGTCGGTCGTGCCGCTCCACGACGAGCACGCGCATCCCCCGCCAGATTCGCCCGGCGGCATCCGAAGGGGCGTCGCTCGTCGCGTCGTGCGCGGGGGATGCGCTCATTGCCTCACGTCCGTCGTTTCCTGCGTGCCGGCGGGCGGCGCCGCGGGCATGAGTTCCGCGCCCGTACGCTCGGCCGTGCGCAGGGCCCGGCGGCCCGTGGTGAGCATACCGAGGACGGCGACGGCGCCCGCGCAGCCCAGCACGATCCACCACCCGGTGTGGGTCGCGGCGGCCAGGTCGGCGCCGCCGGGTGTGCCCGGCACGGAGGCGATCGTGGTGCCCACCACCGCGACCCCGAGGCACTGGCCGAACTGGCGGCTGGTCGAGGCGATCGCGGAGGCGACGCCCGCCTGGGCACGCGGCATTCCGGACACGGCGGTATTGGTGATCGGCGCGTTGACCAGCCCGAAGCCGACGCCGAAGACGGCGTACGCGGCGACCATGCGCAGGGTCGAGGTGTCCTCGGCCAGTCCGACCAGCAACGCCGCGCCCGCCGCCATGGCGACACCGGCCCCGACCAGCGGTATGCGCGGGCCGACCCGCGCGACCAGCCGCCCGGAGATCGGCGCGAACACGACCGTCATCACCGCCATCGGCAGCGTACGCAGGCCCGCCTCGGTCGGCGACCAGCCGCGCGCGTCCTGGAGGTAGAGCGTGTTCAGGAACAGGAATCCGGACATCGCGGCGAACGTGCACACGGCCGTCACCGTCGCCCCCGCGAACGGCACGCTGCGGAAGAAGCGCAGATCGATCAGCGGTTCCACGCGCCGCGGTGAGCGGTACACCAGACCTGCCAGGCAGCCGGCGGCGAGGGCGAACAGACCGAGGATGAGCGGCGAGGTCCACCCCTGGGCGCGGCCCTCGATGATCGTGTAGGTGAGCGACAGCAGGAAGGCGAACACCAGCACCTGACCGACCGGATCCGCCCGCCGAGGACGCGCGGCCCTGGACTCGGGCACGTACAGCGCGGTGAGCACGATGGCGACGAGCGCGACCGGCAGGTTCATCCAGAACACCGACCGCCAGCCGGCCGAGTCGACCAGCGCACCGCCCACGATCGGCCCGAGCGCCATGGCGACGCCGATCACCGCGCTCCACGCGCCGATTGCGCGGGCCCGTTCGCGGGGTTCGGTGAAGGTGTTGGTGATGATCGACATCGCGACCGGGTTGAGCATCGACCCGCCGACCGCCTGCACCACGCGGAACGCGATCAACCACCCGAGCCCCGGCGCCACGGCGCACAACGCCGAGCCCACGGCGAACACCACCAGTCCGGTCTGGAACACCCGACGCCGACCGATGCGATCGGCCGTCGAGCCGGCCACCATGAGCAGCGCGGCCAGCACCAACGTGTAGGCGTCGATGGTCCATTGGAGCTGCGACACCGAGGCGTGCAGATCGCCCCGGATCGACGGCAGCGCCACGTTCAGGATGGTGTTGTCGAGCCCGACGATGAACAGGCTCAGGCAACAGGTCGACAGGACGAGAAGCTTCTCGCGGCGGCCGATCCCGGTGGGCGACGACATGTACCACCCCATCAATCGTTACTGGTCTACAACCATTATAGTTGTACAACGATCTGGGTCGACGGTCAACCGGTCCGCCGCGGCCCATTACCGCAGGGCCCGGGTCGGGGCGAGTGCGATGTTGTCCTGTCGGCAGGACGGTGAAATCGCGTCACGCGGTGAATTCCGGGTCCTTGAAAGGGCCCGTCGACCGCTCTACGTTGATGCGGTGGCGCTCGACGACCCGATATCGACGGCGTTTCTCCCGCATGGCCGGTCGAGAAGTGCGCGATACGAGGTATGAGGTACGAGGTACGAGCCTCGGGATTCGCCACGCCGGACATTCCCGGCCGCAGTCAACCCGTGTCGGAGGCGAATCGTCGTTCCTGTCGTTCAGTGGATTCAGAACCGGGGGAGAGCCGACCTTGTCCGAACCCCATTTCCTTGCCGCCCGTTCCGCCGACGCGATCACCGGGACCATGTTCGCGGGGCTCGCCCTGATCCTCGCCGCGGCCTTCGTCTTCGGCCGACTGGCCGGCCGCGTCGGACAACCGGCGGTGGTCGGCGAGATCGTCGCGGGGCTCGCCCTGGGGCCGAGCGTGTTGGGCCTGCTCCCGGGCGATCCCACCGACGCGCTGTTCCCGGCGGACACCCGGCCGCTCCTCCAGGCGCTGTCGCAACTGGGCCTGGTGCTCTTCATGTTCGGCATCGGCCATCGGCTGGATGCCGCGCACCTGCGCGGGACCGGACGCCGGGTCACCGCGGTGTCGCTCGCCTCCGTGACGCTGCCGTTCCTGCTGGGAACCGGGCTGGCGGTGTTGCTCTACCCCTGGTACGACAAGTCCCGGCTCGATACCGACGGCATGCTCGCGCCGGCCCTGTTCCTCGGCGCGGCGATGTCCATCACCGCCTTCCCCGTGCTCGCCAGGATCATCGAGGAACGGGGTATGCAGCACAGCCGCATCGGCGCGATGTCGCTCGCCTGCGCTGCCATCCAGGACTTCCTCGCGTGGTGCGTGCTGGCCGTGATCGTCATGATCGCGACCGCCGGCGGGTCCTGGCCGCTGATCCGAATGGCACTGGAGACGGCGCTGTTCCTGCTGGTCCTCGGCTACATCGTGCGCCCCGGACTGCGCCGGCTGACGGCCTCCGGGCGCGGTTCGGCCGGCGGCGCGCTCCTGCACGCCGTGCTGGTCACCGGCGTGCTGCTGTCCGCCTGGGCCGGCAACGTGATCGGGCTGCACGCCGTCTTCGGCGCCTTCGCCTTCGGCGTGGTCGTACCGCGCCGCGAGGTCGAGAAGCGGGCTCCCGAGGTTGCCGAACGCATCGACCAGACCGGCCTGTTCCTGCTGCCGGTCTTCTTTGCCGTCACCGGCCTGTCGGTGGACCTCGGCAGCCTCGGCCGGCGCGGCCTCGTGATGGTCGTGGCCGTCGTTTTGGTGGCGTGCGTGGGCAAGTTCGTGGGAGCGGCCGTCGCCGCCCGGCTGTCCGGCGCGTCGGGGCACGAGGCGCTCACGTTCGGCGTGCTGCTGAACGCCCGCGGACTCACCGAACTGGTCATCCTGAACGTGGGTCTCGGGCTGGGCGTACTTGACACACGCATGTTCACCGCCATGGTGATCATGGCTCTGGTGACCACGCTCATGACCGGACCGCTGCTGGGACGCCTGGGCTTTCGAGCGGATCCGCGACCGGTCGGCATCCGTCCGACCGTGGACATTGTCAATGTCGATACCGTCCCGTACGGTCGATCCCCATCACCGCAGGACACGCCATTGTCCGGCCGTTTCCACTCCCCGGGGAAAACCGAACCCGAGCGATGAGACGCGTAATTCGGCGGCAACTCGAAGACGGCAACCCGAAGACGGCACCGGAGGAAAGGAGGGCGTCGTGACGATCGAATCGGTGCACGAGCACGGGCTATTCAGCGACCGTTATATGCAGGATCCCTACCGCGTATTCGCCGAGCTGCGCCGGGTGGGTCCGATACATCGCGCGAATACTCCGAGCGGCATTCCGGTGTGGGTCGTCACGGGCCACGCGGAGGTCTCCGCCGCGCTCGCCGACCGGCGCCTGTGCAAGGACTCGGCCCGGCTGCGGGCGATCATCGACCGGGCCACACCGCCCGGGCTCGACGGATCGCACGTGGGCGAGATGGTCGCCACCGACATGCTCAACAGCGACCCGCCCGAGCACACCAGGCTGCGCAAACTGGTGGCCCAGGGCTTCAGCGCACGCCGCATCGAACGTTTGCGACCGCTCGTCCGGCAGCTCACCGACGAACTGCTGGACGCCATGGTCGTGCGGGCCGCGGACGGGAGCGTCGACTTCATCGACGCCTTCGCCTTCCCGCTGCCGCTCACCGTCATCTGCGAACTGCTCGGCATTCCGCGCGCCGACCAACGCTCCTTCCGCGCCTGGTCGACCGTCGTCGTGGGCTCCTCCTCGCGCGACCAACTGCGCCGGGCCACCACCGCCATGGGCGGCTACCTCGCGCAGACGATGGCCGCCAAACGCTCCGCGCCGGGCGACGACCTGCTCTCCGACCTGGTCGAGGCCAGCGACACCGGCGACCGGCTCACCCCGCTGGAACTGGTGTCGATGGCCTGCCTGTTGCTGATCGCAGGCCACGAGACGACGGTGAACCTGCTCGGCAGCGCGCTGCTGGCACTCCTGGAGCACCCGGACCAGTTCGCGCGACTGCGCGAGCGGCCGGAACTGGTGGACGCGGCGGTGGAGGAAACGCTGCGCTACGACTCGCCGGCCCCGGTCACCACCTGGCGATACGCGGCGGAACCGATGAGCATCCACGGCTCCCCGATCGCGACGAACGACCTCGTGCTGCTGGCGCTGGGCGCGGCCAACCACGACGAGCGCATCCCGGACCCGGACGCCTTCGACATCGAACGGCGGATCACCGGCCACCTCAGCTTCGGGCACGGCATGCACTTCTGCCTGGGAGCCGCGCTGGCCCGCATGGAGGCGCAGGTCGCCCTCGGCCGACTGGTCGAACGTTTCCCCGACATCACGCTCGCGGTCCCCGTCGGCGAACTGCGCCGGCGCCCGAGCGTGGTCATGCACGGCCTGGTGGACCTGCCCGTACACCTGGGGCGGCAACCCACGACGAGCGCCGTACCGGGCACCGGTACGGCCGGATGACGGCAAACCCGCCCGCATCGGGGGTCGGGACGGAAGAGGGGCACACATGGACGACGAACGCCGGGGCCAGGTCGCGGACCTCGTCTGCGAACTGTTGGAGCTGGAGCGGTCCGAGGTCACCGAAACGAGCAGATTCGTCGACGACCACGAGGCCGACTCGCTGAATCTGATCGAGATCCTCGCCGGACTGGAGAAGCGATTCGACGTGGTGATCGCCCAGTCCGAAGTACCGCGCATGGTCAACCTGCGCGGTGTGTACGAGGTACTCGACGCGACGCCGGGCTGGTAGCGACCGGCCGGCCGAGGGGGCGCACATGGCAACAGGAGCAGCGGCGGACCACCCGCCCGCCGGGCGGCGGCGCGTGGTCGTCACCGGCGTCGGGGTGCTGTCCAGCATCGGCATCGGCGCCGACGAATTCGCCCGGGCACTGCGGGAGGGGCGCAGCGGGGTCCGACCGATCACCGTGTTCGACACCGACGGCTTCGAGCACCGCAACGGGTGCGAGGTGGTCGGGTTCGACCCGGCCGAATGGATCCGGAACCTGGACGTCGACACGCTGGGCAAGGCGACCGGGTTCTCGGTCGCGGCCGCCCGGATGGCCGTCGAGGACGCGGGCCTGCCGCTCGACCGGTTGCGGGACGAACCCGTCCTGGTCGCGATCGGTACCACCGACGGCGAGGCGTACGACCTGGACCGGCTCGTGGAGAGCGAACTCGCCGACGGACCCGAGAAGTACGACCCGGTCACGGTGCGGCGGGTGTCCGCGATCCGGCTCTCCACCGCCGTCGCCCAGGAACTCGCCCTCAACCGCGCGGAGGCGTCCACCGTGGCCACCGCCTGCTCTGCGGGCAACTACGCGATCGGAACCGGCCTGGACGCGATCCGCTCCGGAGAGGTGGACGTGGCCCTGTGCGGCGGCGCGGACGCCATGTGCCGCAAGACGTTCGCCGGCTTCTACCGCCTGGGCACGATCGCGCCCGACCGGTGCCAACCGTTCGACGTGGACCGCAAGGGGATCCTCACCGGCGAGGGCGCCGGGGTGCTGGTCTTGGAGGAACTGGGCTCGGCACTGCGTCGCGGGGCCCGGATCTACGCGGAGATCCTCGGATTCGGGCTCAGCTGCGACGCCTTCCACCCGGTCGCGCCGAACCAGGCGGGCGTCGCCCGCTGCATCGACTTGGCGCTGCGCGACGCCGGCGTCACCCCCGACCAGGTCGACCTGATCTCGGCGCACGGCACCGGCACGATACCCAATGACGTCACCGAGAGCATGGCCATCCGCGAGGTGTACGGCGAACACCCGCCCCGCACCGTGGCATTGAAGTCGATGCTGGGGCACTCGATGGGCGCGGCCAGCGCGCTGGGCGCCATCGGATGCGCGCTGGCGATCACCCACGGCTTCATCCCGCCCACCATCAACCACGAACGCACCGACCCCGAATGCGCGATCGACTGCGTTCCCAACACGTCGGTCGAGGCGGACCTGCGGATCGTACAGAACAACGGGATGGCCTTCGGCGGCAACAACGCCGTGGTGGTCCTCGGCAGATACCAGTGAGGAATCGTCGCATGGGCATCGCCATCACGGCGTGGGACGCCGTATCACCGTTCGGCGTGGGTCGGGACGCCTTCACCGAGGGCCTGTGGTCCGGCGCCCGGCCCGCCGCCGCGCCGACCCCCACACCCCCGCCGGCTCCGGGCTCGCGGGCCTGTCTGGTGCCCGACTTCTCGCCGCGGGAAGCGCTCCGCGGCAAGACCCGGTCCATGGACCGGGTCACCGCGCTGGCCGCGGTCGCCGTCGGACGGCTGCTGGCAAAGGCCGACCCCGACCCGGCACCGGACGCGCCGGAGCAGACCGGACTCGTGCTCGGCACCGCCACCGGCAGCGTGCAGAGCATGACCGACTTCACCCGCGAATCGTTCCAGGGCGCGCGCCCGTATCACGTCGACCCCGCACGCACTCCCAACACCGTGATGAACTGCGCCGCCGGGCAATGCGCGATCCGCTACGGGCTGCGCGGACCCAACGCCACCATCGCCGGCGGGCGCGCGGCCGGCCTGCTGGCCCTGAGCTACCAGCGGCGACTGCTGGCCTGCGGTCGGGCGCGGCGCGTGGTGTGCGGCGCGGCGGAGGAGTATTCGGTGACCCGCTCCTGGCTGGAACACCACGCCCGGGCGGACGACGCCGATCCGATGCCGCTCGGCGAGGGGTGCGCGGTGATCCTGGGCGACGGCGCGGCCGGCGCTCCCGTGCTCGCCGAAGTGTTGTCGGTACGCAGCCGGGTCCACCGCGGTGACGATCCGGCCGACACGATTCGGCAGGTGGCGGTGGAGGTGCTGGCCTCGGCGGGAGTGGCCGCGGACGAGGTCTGGGCGGTGTCGCCGAGCCGGCCGCCGGGGCCCGCGGGCGAGCGGGAATGGGCGGCCCTGACAAGGCTGTTCGCCCCGAACGCGCTCGACCGGCTCCCACGCCTGCCGTTCGGCGACACCGGCGCGGCCTCCGCCGCCTTCCAACTCGTGTCCGTGCTCAGCGCATCGGACCGGCTGCCCGCGGCCGCCGGGCGGGCGGCGCTGGTCAGCTCCGTCGACCGCGACGGCACCGTCGCCTGCGCGCTGCTGCGGCTGGGCGAGCATCACTCGGCCGCCCGCCGGCCACGATCCTGAGGGGAAAGACGATGCCGGACGACGATCGCCGGGTGGCGCTGGTCAGCGGTGGCTCGCGCGGGATCGGCCGCGCCACCGTGCTGCGCCTGGCCCGGGAGGGCTTCGACACCAGCTTTTGCTACCACTCCGACGCGGCCGCGGCGCATGAAGTCGAGTCGCTGGTCGAGGAGGCGGGCGCGCGCTGCCTGGCCGTACCGGTCGACGTGGCGGACGGGGACGCGGTCCGGGCCTGGCTGGCCGAGACCGAGGCGCGCCTCGGGCCGGTCGAGGTGGCGGTCACGTGCGCCGGCGTGACCCGCGACCAGCCGCTCGTGCTGATGTCCGACCAGGAGTGGCACAGCGTCCTGGAGACCAACCTCACCGGCGTGTTCGAGGTCTGCCGGGCCGCGGTGTTCGCGATGATGAAGCGGCGACGGGGCAGCGTGGTCACGCTGTCGTCGGTCGCCGGGGTGCACGGCAATCCCTCGCAGACGAACTACTCCGCGTCCAAGGCGGGCATCATCGGCTTCTCCAAGGCGCTGGCCAAGGAGGTGGGCCGGTTCGGGATCCGGGTGAACACGGTGGCACCGGGACTCGTCGACACCGACATGATCCGGGCGATGCCCGAACGCGCGCGCAAGAAGCTGCTCGACGCGGTACCGCTGGGCCGATTCGGCCGCGCCGAGGAGGTCGCGGACCTCATCGGCTACCTCGCCTCCGACCGCGCCGCGTACATCACCGCGTCCGTCTTCGAGATCGACGGCGGAATCACCATCTGACCGCAACCCCAGGGAACCGAAAGAACAGGAAACGGAGCGAGATGGAACCGGGTGCCACGGCCGCGACACTGCCCCTCACCGCGGCGCAGCGGGAAATCTGGCTCGCACAACAGTCGGCCCCCGCGAACCCCGTCTACACCATCGGCGGCTACGTCGAGATCCTCGGCCCGGTCCGGCCCGAGGTGTTCGAATCCGCACTGCGGCACGTGGTCGACGAGATCGACGCGCTGCGGCTGCGGTTCGTCGAGGTCGACGGCGAGCCGCGCCAGATCGTCGGCGCGCAGCCGGACTGGTCGCTGCCGTATCTCGACATCGGCGCCGCGCCCGATCCGCGCGCCACGGCCCTGGAGCGGATGCGCGCCGACCTGCGCGAGCCGCGCGTGATCGAGCGGGCGCCGTTGTTCTCGTTCGCGCTGTTTCGCGAGGGTCCCGACCGGTTCCTGTGGTATCTGGCCAACCACCACCTCCTGCTCGACGCGTACAGCGTCGGGCTGCTGGTGCGTCGTGTCGCCGAGGTGTATCCGGCGCTGCACGACGGCGCGCCGATACCGCCGTGCGGCTTCGGCACCCTCGCCGAACTGCTGGACGACGAAGGGGAGTTCCGCGCCTCGGCGGCGTTCGGGCGGTGTCGGGACTTCTGGCTGGAGCGCATGCGTGACGCCCCCGAGCCGGTCCGACTCGGCGAACCCCCCACCGCGCTGCCCACCGACTTCCTGCGCGAGACCCGGCGGCTCTCGCCCGCCGCGCTGCGCGGCACCGCGGCGCCGAACCGGCCGCCGGCGTCGGGCGCGCCGGCCCACCTGGTCGCCGCCGCGGCGGCCTACCTGCACCGGATCACCGGCGCGTCGGACGTCGTGGTCGGGCTCGCCGTCGGCGGGCGGGACAGTCGGCACCTGCGGCGGATTCCCGGAATGTTGGCCCAGGCGGTGCCGCTGCGCATGACGGTCACCCCCGCGACGACGGTGGCCGAGCTGCGCGCACAGGCGGCCGAGCGCCTGCTGGAGGCGCTGCGCTACCAGCGGCACGGCAGCGGCGAACTGAGCCGAGCCCTGCAACGCGGCACCGGCGACCGGGAGTTGTTCGGCCTGGTGGTCAACGTGACGTCCTTCCCGCGCGGTCTGCGTTCCGGCGGGCGGACCTGGCGCGTACACAGCCTGACCAACGGGCCCGTGGGCGACTTCGCCGTGGCGGCCGAGGATCTCGGCGACGGCGAGGGATACGAGCTGAACTTCGATGCCAACCCGGCGCTGTACGGGCGCCCGGAGTTGGCCGCGCACGGCGACCGGCTGTTCCGGGTGTTGCGCCAAGTGATCGATGCCGAGCCGGCACTACCGGTCGTGGGACTGGAGTTGACCACGCCCGCCGAGCGCGATCGGCTGCGGGCCCTGGCCTCCGGGCCGGTGGACGACGACACCCCGACCGCCACGGTGCCCGAGTTGCTGGCGCCGTGGGCGCACGCCGAAGCCCCGGCCGTGCACTGCGGTACGGAGACGGTCACCTACCGGGAGTTGCACGGCCGCGCCAATCGGCTGGCCCGCCACCTGATGCGCCGCGGGGTCGGCCCGGAGCGGCTGGTGGCGGTGGCCCTGCCGCCCTCGGTGGAGCTGATCGTGGCACTGCTCGCGATCCTCAAGGCCGGCGGCGCCTTTGTGCCCCTGGACGTCGAACACCCGGTCGAGCGCCTGCGGTTCCTGCTCGCGGACGCCGCGCCGCACCTGGTGCTGACCGACCGCGAGCACCACGCCGCGCTTTTGGACGGCTCGGCCGCATCCACCCTCGTGCTCGACGACGCGCACATCGCCCGCCGCTGGGCGGCCCTGCCCGACCACGAGCCGGCCGACACCGAGCGCAGCCGGCCGCTGTGCCCGGCGCACCCCGCCTACCTGATCCACACCTCGGGCTCGACCGGCACGCCCAAGGGTGTGCTCGTCACCCACGCCGGTGTGCCGAGCCTGGCCCGATGGCAGCGCGAGACGTTGGGCGTCGGCCCCGGCAGTCGGGTGCTCCAGGCGGCGTCGATGGGTTTCGACGCGATGTTCTGGGAACTGTGCCAGGCACTGACCTCGGGCGCGGCGCTCGTCCTGCCCGAACCCGGGCGCCCCCGCATCGACGCCATCGCCGAAGCCCTGGCCGGCCGACCATCGGTGACCCACGTGACGTTGACCCCGGCGGTGCTCGCGAGCATCCCCACCGACACGATCCCCCCGGGCACCACGGTGGTCGTCGCCGGGGAGGCGGTCTCCGGCACGCTGGTGGCCGAGTGGTCGCCGGGACGTACCCTCGTCAACGCCTACGGGCCCACCGAGTACAGCGTGTGCGCCACCGCGAGCGCCGCGCTGCACGGCGACCAGGCACCGCCGATCGGGACGCCGATTCGCGGCGCGCAGGCGCATGTGCTCTCGCCGGGCCTGTCCTCGGCGCCGATCGCGGTGCCCGGCGAGCTGTACCTCGCGGGCCCCGGAGTCGCCCGCGGCTACCGGGACCGGCCGGGGCCGACCGCCGCGCGGTTCGTGGCGAACCCGTTCGGGCCGCCCGGCTCGCGCATGTACCGCACCGGGGACCTGGCGCGCCGGTACGACGACGGCACCCTGCGGTTCCTGGGCCGCGCGGACGACCAGGTGAAGGTGCGGGGGTTTCGGGTCGAACCCGCCGAGGTGGAGGCGGCCGTCGCGGAACAGCCCGAGGTCGGCGTCGCGGTGGTGATCCTGCGCGAGGACCGGCCCGGTGACCGCAGGCTCGTCGCGTACGTCGTCCCCGAGCCCGGGCGCACCGTCGAACCGGTGGCGCTGCGCCGCTCGCTCGCCGCCCGACTGCCGCAACACATGGTGCCGGCGGCCGTGGTGGTGCTCGCCGCGCTGCCGCTGACCGGCAACGGCAAGCTCGACCGCGGCGCACTGCCGGCGCCCGAGACCACCGGCGCGGGCGGCGGACGGCGGCCCGGCTCGCCCACCGAGCAGACCCTGTGCGAACTGGTCGCCGAGGTCCTCGCGGTCGAGGCGGTCGGGGTCGACGACGACTTCTTCGACCTCGGCGGCCACTCGTTGCTGGCCACCCGACTGCTCGGCCGGGTGCGTGAGGTGCTCGGCGTCGAACTGTCGGTCCGGCATGTGTTCGAGTCGCCCACCGTGGCCGGCCTGGCGGCCCGGTTGGCCCTGGGCGAGCCGGCCGGCGCCGAGGACACCCCGCCCGATACGATCGATCCGGCCGACCTGGCGGAGTTGGGGCCGATCCTGGCCGAGCATCCCGACGTGGCCCGCGCCGCCGTCACGTTCACCGACGGCCGGCTGGTCGGCTACGCCGTCCCGGCGCCGGACCGTCGGATCGACCCGGGAGCGCTGCGGGCGTACCTGGCCGGCGCCGCGTATCTGGGCGGAACCCTGCGCGAGCGGCCCGTGCCGACCGCGGTGGTCGTACTCGACGAACTGCCGTCGACCGCCGACGGCGAACCCGACCGGCGGGCGCTGCCGGCCCCGCGCGTCGAGCCGAACCCGGCCGGCCGTGGCCCCCGCACACCCCGCGAGGAGGTGCTGTGCCGGCTCTTCGCCGAGGCGCTGGTGCTGCCGTCGGTGGGCATCGACGACTCGTTCCTGGACCTCGGCGGCCACTCGCTCCTCGCGGCGCACCTCGTCGAGCGGGTGCGCGACGTCCTGGGCGCCGAGCCGTCGGTGCGGGACGTGTACGAGGCGCCGACCGTGGCCGCGTTGGCCAGGCGGCTCGGCGAGGGCGGCCGGCGCGACGCGCTGGGCGTACTGCTGCCGCTGCGCACCCGGGGCGAGCGGGCACCGCTGTTCTGCGTGCATCCGGGCATCGGGCTGAGCTGGTGCTACGCCGGGCTGTTGCACAGCCTCGGCAACGACCAGCCCGTGCACGGCATCCAGGCACGCGGCCTGGACGGTCGCGAGGCGCTGCCGGCGACCGTGGCGGAGATGGCCGCCGACTACCTGGAACAGATCCTGAAGGTGCAGCCGAACGGCCCGTACCACCTGATGGGTTGGTCCTTCGGCGGGCACGTCGCACACACCCTTGCGACCATGCTGCAGGCGCGCGGCGAGGCCGTCGCGCTGTTGGCCGTGCTCGACAGCTTCCCGGGCGTCGGTCCGGCGAACGGCCGCGTGCCGTCGGAGCCGTCGGAGCCGGAACTGCTCGCCGAGCTGGTGGACTTCGTCGGCGGCGCTCCGGACCCGGCGCACGCGCCGCCGGACCGGGCCCGGGCGGTGGCGGCCCTCGGCGTCGAGGGCGGCCCGTTGTCCGCGCTCGACGCGGCGAGCCGGCACGCCGTCGTGGACGTCTTCCTCAACAACGCCCGGCTGATCCGCCGACCGCCCGCGGCGGTGTTCGACGGTGACCTGCTGCTGTTTCGCGCGACGAAGGGCCGCCGGACCGACTCGGCGAACCGAGAGGTCTGGCGGCCCTGGGTCACCGGGCCGATCGAGGTGCACGACATCGGGTGCGAGCACCGGGAGATGACTCAGCCGGAGCCGCTGGCCCGGTTCGCCGAGGTCATCCGGCCTCGGCTGCGGGCTCGCTGAGCGCGGGCGCCGGCGCGGGCTCCTCCCAGTACATGCCGTCCGTCGACACGGTCAGCCGGTCGGGTCGGTCCCGCCACCCGGCGGCGATGGTGTCGAGCAACCGCCGGTGGTTGTCGCCCTCCAGCCGCAGGTGGTTGGGATCCGGGTGGTTCTCGGTGGTGAACTCCTGGGTCCGACCCTCCCAGAACGCCCGCATCCCGGCGTCCTCGTCGGGCCCGCGCCCCCGCGTGCGCGGCGCCGGGGTCGCGGACCCAGCGTCCAGCGGCGTGTACTCGCCGGCGCCCAGGCCCGCGGTGAGGTAGCTGAACGAGTCGGCCTCGGAGGCCGCGGCGCCGGTCAGCTTCTTCGCGGTCCAGAAGTACGACGTCTCGTCCTGGTGCGTGTCGTAGACCGCCTTGAGGAACTCGTAGTACAGCTCGTATTCGCGGCGGTGGCGGAACTCGGCCTCGGCGAACGCGCGTTGCTCGTCGAGCCGGCCCGCGAGCACGCTGTTGATCGAGCGGGCCGCCAGCAGGCCGCTGTAGGTGGCCAGGTAGACGCCGGTGGAGAACAGCGGGTCCACGAAGCAGGCGGCGTCGCCGACCAGTGCCATGCCGGGCCGCCAGAAGCGGGTGTTGCTGTAGGAGTAGTCCTTGCGCACCCGCACCTGTCCGTACGGACCCTCGGTCACCCGGCGCGCGTCGCCGAGGAAGTCGCTGATCATCGGCGACTCGGCGATGAACCGGTCGAGCGCGCCCTCGCGGTCCTGCTGGATCTTGTCGGCCATCTCGGCCGGGACCACCGCACCCACGCTCGTCAGCTCGTCGGTCAGCGGGATGTACCAGAACCAGCCGCCGCCGAACGCCGCGCACAGGATGTTCCCCCGCCGGGGCGGGTCCATGCGCTTGCCGCCCTCGAAGTACCCGAACACGGCGATGTTGCGGAAGTACTCGGCGAGTTCGCGGGTACCGCCGACATGCCGGCGGATCCGGCTGGTGTTGCCGGAGGCGTCGACGACGAACTTCGCGGTGACCTCGTGCTCCACGCCGTCGGCGTCGGTGTATCGCACGCCGCGCACCCGCTCCGAATCGCCGAGGACGTCGCGCACGGAACACCGCTCGCGCACGTCCACGCCGACCCGGCGGGCGTTGTCCAGCAGAATCTTGTCGAACTTCATCCGCTCGACCTGGAACGCGTGGCGACCGCGGTGGGTGTCGGTCGCGAAGGTGAACGACCACGGCTCGGGACTGGCGCCCCACAGGAAGGTGCCGCCCGTCTTGGTCTGGAAGCCGGCCGCCTCCACCTCGTCGGCCACGCCGAGCAGTCCGCAGATCCACTCCGTGGTCGACGGCAGCAGCGACTCGCCGATCTGATACCGGGGGAAGCTCTCCTTCTCCAGCAGCAGCACCCGGCCGCCCTGCATCGCGACGAACGAGGCGACGGTCGAGCCGCCCGGCCCACCGCCGACCACGACGACGTCCACGTCCGTGGACTCCCGATCGGTTGTGTTCATGGTTGGTCTCCGTTTCGAGATGGGTCAGGCCGCGGCGATTGCGTGCGGTTCCGGGATCAGACGTACCGGCAGGGACTGCATGCCGGAGAGGATGCTGGAGTAGATCGGCTGCGGCGGCCCGAGCGGCTCGATGTCGGCCACCAGGCGCCGCAGTCCGTCGAGCACGGCCTCGACCTCCAGCCGTGCCAGGTAGTGGCCGAGGCAGAAGTGCGAGCCGTACGCGAAGGTCAGGTGTTTGTTGGGGGAGCGGTTGAGGTCGAAGCGGTCCGGATCGGCGAAGACCTCACCGTCGAAGTTGGCCGAGGAGATCCACACGCTGACCGCGTCGCCGGCGGCGAAACGATGGCCGTCGACGGTCACGTCGGAGGTGACCGTACGGCCGCCGTGCAGCGACGGGTGGGTCCAGCGCAACACCTCCTCCACCGCCGTGGACATGTCCACTTCGCCCTTCTTCAGGGCCGCCCACTGGTCGGGGTTCTCGACGAGGGCGAGCAGCCCTCCGGTGATGGCGTGCCGGCCGGTCTCGTCGCCGCCGATCATCAGGCCGTAGCAGTTGGCCATCAGCTCGGCGTCGGATAGGTGTTCCCCGTCGATCCGGCTGCCGGCCAGCAGGCTCACCACGTCGTCGTGCCTGCTGTCCCGGCGGGTCTCGGCCAGGTCGGAGAAATACAGCAGGATCTCGTTCTTCGCCGTCCAACTGTCCTGGTAAGGGGCGTCGGCGTAGTCGGAACTCCACGCGTGCGAGGTCAGGTCGAGCAGCTGCCGCCGGTCCTCCCGGGGAATCGCGAGCAGGTCGCAGATGGCGCCCAGCGGTACGTTCCCCGACACGTCGTGGGCGAAGTCGCAGGTGCCCTTGCGGATCGCCTCGACCAGCAGCTGATCAACCGTCACCCGCAGCGCCTGCTTGATCTCCTCCAACATCCGGGGAGAGAAGGCCCGCATCAGGATGTTGCGGATCTGCGCGTGCCGCTTGCCGTCGGTCACCGCCAGCATGGTGCCCGACGCCGAGTCGCCGCCGGTGAGGATCGTGGCCAGCGCGTTGCCGCCCTCGGTGGTGAAGTGGTCCTTGCCGCGATAGACGGTCATCGCGTCGGCATAGCGGCTCACGACCCAAAAGCCGGGGCGTGACTCGCGCGGGGTGTGCCAGTGGATCGGCCGGTGCGCGCGCAGGTGGCGCCACACCTCGCGCAGGTCGTACTCGGCGTGCAGCCGCGCGTCGGCCAGGTCGATGTCGTCGATGTCGTCGGGGGAGATCATGGGTCGGGTGTTCACGCCTGGCTCCTCTGGTGCGCGTTCGCGCGGTTCAGCCGGTTGGTTTCGGCCACCGCGGCGAGGGCCTCGATCGTGGGATGGTCGATCAGGTCCCGTGGTGAGATCGACAGTCCCGCCCGGCGGGCCTCGCGGATCAGCACGATGGTGAGCATGCTGTTGCCGCCGAGCTTGAAGAAGTCGCCGTCGATGTCCACCGCGGACAGGTTGAGCGCCTTCGCGAAACACGCGACGAGGGCGGCCTCGGCCGGGTTGCGCGGCGCCCGGCCCGGGGTCGCGGGCGCCTCCTGCGGCGCAGGCAGCGCGGCCCGGTCGAGCTTGCCGCCGGGCGTGAGCGGGAACTCGGCGACCTCCACGAAGGCGGCGGGCACCATGTACGCCGGCAGGAACCGCTCGACGTGCTCGCGCAGGGCGGCGGGATCGAGCGCGGCCTCGCCCGCCGGCACCGCGTAGGCCACGATCCGCGGGCCGGCCGGCGTGTCGTCGCGGACCACGGCGACCGCGCGGGCGACATCCGGGTGTTCGGCCACCGCGGCGGCCACCTCGCCCGGTTCGATGCGATACCCGCGGACCTTGACCTGGTCGTCGGCCCGACCGTAAAAGGTCAGGCTTCCGTCCCGTCGCCAGGACATCAGGTCCCCGGTTCGGTACATGCGCTCCCCGGGCGCGAACGGGTCGGCCACGAATCGCGCCGCGGTCAGGCCCGGCCGCCGCAGGTAGCCCCGGGCCAGACCGGGACCGGCGATGTACAACTCGCCGACCACACCCGGCGGCACCGGGCGCAGCCCGTCCGCGAGCACGTAGACCGACCGGCCGGCGACCGGCCCGCCCACCGACGGCCGTCCCGAACCCGACAGCGGCTCGCTCATGGTCGCGCACACGGTGGCCTCGGTCGGGCCGTAGGCGTTGATCGTCCGGTGCTTGCCCGACCAGGTCGCGGCCAGTTCGGCCGGGCACGCCTCGCCCGCCATCACCAGGGTGCGCAGACCCGGCAGCCGGGGTTCGGCGAGGCCGGCCACCGCGACCGGCGGCAGGACCGCGTGGCTGATCCGCTCGTCGACGAGCACCCGTTCCAACTCCTCGCCGACCAGCGGCCCGGCGGGCGGGACGACGAGGGTGGCGCCGGCGGTGAAGGCGGCCAGCAGTTCGGTGACCGACGCGTCGAAGCTCGGGGAGGCGAACTGCAGGACACGGCTGTCCGACGCGACGGCCATGCGCGCCACCTTCGCCGCCGCGAGCGAGGCCAGGCCGGCGTGGGTGACCACGACTGCCTTGGGGCGTCCGGTCGTTCCGGAGGTGTAGATGACGTACGCCGGATCGGCCGTCCGGTACGGGGGGCGGCCGTTCACGGCCTCGGGTTCGGTCTTGGTCTCGGCGGCGGTTTCGGCCTCGGTTTCGGCGTCGAGTGTGTCGAGCGCGGTGCCCGTCTCGGGCTCGTCCAGCACGATCCGCTCCGGCCCGACACCGGACGGCGGCGCCGCTCCCGTGGTTGTCACCAGCAGCGCGGGCCGCGCGTCGCCGAGCATGAACGCGACGCGCTCGGCCGGGTATTCGGGATCCACGGGCAGGTAGGCGGCGCCGGCCCGGCCGACCGCGACGATCGCGACGACCATCGCCACCGAGCGGGGCAACACGAGCGCGACGATGTCCTCGGCACCGCGGACCCGGCGCCGGATCAGCCGGCCCAAGCGGTCGGCGCGGCGGTCGAGTTGGGCGTAGGTGAGGGTTTCCCCGTCGCCGACCAGCGCGGTCCGGTGCGGGTTGACACGGGCCTGGCGCCGCACCACCTCCGCGAGCGAGATCGCGGGCGGGTCCGCGCCGTTGTCGTTCCACTCGGTCAACATCCGGTGGTGTTCGTCGCCGGTCAGCAGGGCGATCGTGCCGAGCGGGCGATCCGGATCGTCGGCGAACGCGTCGAGGAAGCGGACGAGCAGGTTCGCCGGCAACTCGGTGGCCGTACCGTCCGCCGCGCGCACGCACAGCCGCACCCGACGGCCCGGATGCACGGTGCAGTGGATCGGCACCCCGCCGGCGGGCGAGCCCACGGGGTCGGTGCCGGCCATGTACACCGCGCTGTCGAACAACTCGCCCGTCGAGTGGTCCCGGTCCGGTTCGCCCTCGGCCTGCCGGGCCGTCGCGGCGAGCGAGGCGGCCGGCCGGTACCGCAGGTGGACGGGACGTATCGCCCCGCCGAAGACCACGTGTTCGTTGCCGGTCAGCAGGCTCGACACCGCGCCCCAGGCGGCCCGCACCACCGATTCCAGGGTCAGGCCCCGGGCCTCGCAATGCGCGGTCAGCCGAGCGCTCGTCGCCTCGGACAGCTCCCGCTCGGTGCTCGCCGGCGCACCGGTCTCGGCGGCCCCCGCGAGCGCCGGCACCAGCAGGGTCGGTTCCGTCGGCGCGGGCGGGTACGCGCCGCCCCGGGCGTGCTCGGCGGGAGGGGTGTCCAGGTCGCCGGCGTATGTGGTGGGCAGGGTCATCTCGTCTCCGATGCGTTGTGGGCCGGCGCTGCGCCGGCGGCCTCGGCCTCCGCGCGCAGCCGCATCCGGTCGGGTTTGCCGAGGCCGAGCACCGGCAACTCCGCGCGGAACGTCACGACGGTGGGGGACTGGTTCGGTGACAGGATCGCGGCGACGTGCTCGCGCAGTTCCTCGGCGGTGACGTGCCGGCCGTCGCGCACGACCACGGCGGCGTGCACACGCTCCATGCGGTCGGCGTCGGCGACCCCGAACACCGCGGCCTGCGCCACCGCGGGGTGCCCGGACAGGGCCTTCTCCACGGCCGCCGGATACACCTTGATGCCCTTGGTCTTGACGACGTCCGCGAGCCGGCCGCGCAGGTGCAGATAACCGTGCTCGTCCAGGTGTCCGATGTCGCCGGTGTGCAGCCGACCGCCGCGCAGGGTCCGCGCGGTCGCCTCCGGGTCCCGCCAATACCCGGCCATCACCAGCGGCGTATGCACACACACTTCACCGACTTCGCCGATGGGCAGTTCACGCTCGTCGAGCGGGTCCCGGATGCTCAGCGTCACCGGTGCGACCGGCCGGCCCACGGTGCTCAGCAACTCCGGACGGGTGTGGTCGTCGCCGGTGAGCCGGCAGATCAGGCCGCACTCGCTGCTGCCGTAGATCTGGCCGAGCACCGGGCCGAAGACCTTCACCGCCTCGGCGAGTCGGTCGGCGGAGGCCGGGCTGCCGGTGTAGCCGAGGTCGCGCAGGCCGGACAGGTCGGTGGTGCCGACGTCGGGATGGTCCGCCAGGGCGTACACCTGCGGGGCGGACAACATCACCCGGGATATCCGGTGCCGGCCCACCGCGCGCAACACCGCCGCCGCGTCGAACCCTTGATGCAGCACGACCGTGCCGCCGGACACCAGGACGTTGTCCGAGGTGAACGCGGCCGTATGGGTCAGCGGCGCGGTGACCAACATCGTCTGCCGGTGCCCCAGAGCGGCCATCCGCGCGGTGACGTCGTTGCGCACCTCGAACGACCAGCACACCCCCTTCGGTCGACCCGTCGAGCCGCTGGTGTAGGTGACGACGGCGAGTTCGCCCTGGGCGGCGTCGGCCGGATCGAAGGCGTCGGGCAACGACAGGCTCAGGTCGGTGACATCGTGACCGAGGTCGCCCAATGCCACCAGGAGCACGGGCCGTTCGAACCGGGCGCGCAACTCGCGGGCCCGGGCGGCGTTGTCCGCGTCGATCGCGAACACGGTCGCCCCGGTGCTCGCGACCATCTCGAACTGCTCGCCGGCGCGCAGTACATCGCCGGGATCGACCGCGTTCACCGTGCCGACGTGCACAACGAGGGCGCCGACGAGGCCGGCGGCGTAGCGCAAAACGAGCGTCGCGGGGGTGTTGTTGACCGTCATCACCGCGACCACGTCGCCGACGCCGACGTCGAGCGCGCGCAACCCGGCGGCGGCCGAGCGCACCGCGGCGGCCAACTCGCCGGCGCGGGTCGGGATGTCCTCGTGGACCAGGGTGATCCGGTCCTCGTCGACGGATAACGACTCCAGGATCTGTCGGACGTAGTGGTCGTTGCCGGGCATGGCGTACTCCCATCCGATGTACGGCTGCAGGGTGCGGCGCCGCCGCGTTGTCGCCGGCGGGCCTGCGGGATTCGTGGGTATTCCGTCGCGGTGCCGGGCTTCGGGCCGGCACGCGGCGCCGGACCGGGGTGCGGCGGCGAGCAGGGCAGAGACTGTCGGATCGGCGCTGGAAGCGGAACCGTGCCGCTGCGGGATCCCGATGGAATTCGCCGAGTCTAGGCAGGGTCGGCGACGGGGTCCAGACCGATGCGACCCGTAGGCGTCGCGGTGCGCACGGCGGGTCGGTCGGCGGAGAACTCAGCGGTGGACAGCGCCATTTGCCCTGCTAGGCTCCCGCCTCCGAACTGTTGGGGGGAGGCCGCCGTGGCCGCAGTTGGCATCATTTCCGGGGCGGGCCGGGCCGGCGATCCGCTCGCTGCACGGCTGGCGGACGCGGGATTCGATCTCGCGGTATTGGGTCCGTCCGCGGATGCCTGTGCCGGGGCCGTGGAGTGCGCGCGGCGGTCGGGTCGGCGGGCGCTGGCCGTGGAGGTATGCGCGGGCGCGGCCGATTCGGTGCAGGGGGCGGTGGATCACGTCGACGTGCACCTGGGGCCGCCTGCCCTGCTGTTGCACGTCGTCCGGGCGCTGCCGAGCGGGCCGCCGGGCGCGGCGGGTGACTGGGACGGGCAGGTGGGCGGACCGCTGCGGGAGGCGTTCCTGATCAGCCGGGCGGTGCTGGACCCGATGATTCGGGAGGGGTACGGGCGCATCGTCACCGTGGTCGACATGCCGGACGCCGCCGACGGGCAGGAGAACGCCACCGTGCGGGCCGCACTGGAGGGGTTCACCCGGACGCTGGCGCTGGAGGCCGACGCGTTCGGCGTCACCGCCCACCTCGTCGTCGTGGGTCGGGGCGTGCGGGCGGCGGCGGGGGAGATCCTGCCGCCGGCGCCCGGTCCGCCCGCGCCGGGCGGGCCTGCGCCGACGGCCGAACTCGCGGCCACGGTGGCGTTCCTGGCCGGCGACGGGGCCGGCATTGCCTCGGGGCAGGTCGTCCACGTGGCGGCTGCCGGTGGGATGCCCTGAGCAGGGCCCCATGCAGGGGCCCACGCAGGGCTCCGCGCAGGTCCCCGAACAGGGCCTCGGACAGCCTCAGTCGCGCCGCCGATCCGCCCCGGCGAACTGCGCCGCGTGCAGCCGCGCATAGGCGCCGCCGGCCGCGCACAGGGCCTCGTGCGTGCCCTGCTCGACGAGCCGACCCCCCTCCATCACCAGGATCAGGTCCGCATCGCGGATCGTGGACAACCGGTGCGCGATGACGAAACTGGTCCGCCCGGTGCGCAACGTGTTCATCGCCCGCTGGATCAGCACCTCGGTACGGGTGTCCACGGAACTGGTCGCCTCGTCCAGGATCAGGATGCCCGACCCGCCCAGGAACGCGCGTGCGATGGTGACGAGTTGCCGCTCGCCGACACTGAGATTGGTACCCGCCTCGTCCAGCATCGTGCGGTAGCCGTCGGGCATGGCGCGCACGAAGTGGTCGACGTGCGCCGCGCGCGCCGCCTCCTCGATGTGTTCGGCCGTCGGGCAGTGCGCGCCGTACCCGATGTTGTCGGCGACGGTTCCCCGGAACAGCCAGGTGTCCTGCAACACCATCCCGATGTTGCGCCGTACGTCCTCGCGGGTCATCGTCGCGATGTCCACGCCGTCGATGGTGATCCGACCCGAGGTGAGGTCGTAGAAGCGCATCAGGAGGTTGACCAGGGTCGTCTTCCCGGCGCCCGTGGGGCCCACGATCGCCACCGTCTGCCCCGGCTCGGCGGTGAACGACAGGTGCTCGATCAACGGTTCGTCCGGCGTATACCGGAAGCAGACGTCCTCGAAGACGATGCGGCCCCGGAGCACCCCCGGTCGCACCGGTTGCGCCGGATCGGGCAACTGCTCCTCCGCGTCGAGGAGTTGGAAGATGCGCTCCGCCGAGGCGATGCCGGACTGGAGCAGATTGCTCATGGTCGCCATCTGGGTGATCGGCTGGCTCATCTGGCGGGAGTACTGGACGAATGCCTGGACGCCGCCCAGGGTGACCATGCCGGCGGTGGCGAACAGCCCGCCGCTTACCGCGACCAGGACGAAGTTGGCATTGGCCAGGAACAGCATGGTGGGTTGGATCGTCCCGGAGACGAACTGCGCCCGGAAGCCGACCCGACGCAACTCCCGGTTGTGCCGGTCGAAATCCTGCCGCACCTCCTCCTGCAGCCCGAAGGTCCGAACCACCGAGTGGCCCGCATAGGTCTCCTCGATGTGTCCGTTCAGCCGGCCGGTCGTGGCCCACTGCTCGACGAAGTGGGGTTGTGCCCGGCGGCCGATCCGGGCGGCGCCGATCAGGCACAGCGGGACCGTGGTCAGCGCGACCAGCGCGAGCAGCCACGACACCCAGAACATCACCGCGACCACCCCGGCGATGGTCAGGACCGACGTGAGCAACTGGCTCAGCGTCTGCTGCAGGGTCTGGGTGAGATTGTCCATGTCGTTGGTCGCGCGGCTGAGCACGTCGCCACGCGACTGCCGGTCGAAGTAACTCAGCGGCAACCGGGAGAGTTTCGCCTCGACGTCCTCACGGAGCCGGAAGCCGATGCGCTGCACCAGCCGGGCGGTGCATCGGGCCTGCACGATGCCGAACACCCCGGAGAAGAGGTACAGCAGCAGGGCCGCGAGCAGGACCCAGCCCAGCCGGGTGAAGTCGATGCCGTGGCCGGGCGACACCGGCAGCGGGGACACCAGGTCCGCGAGCCGGTCGTGCCCGGTCGCCCGCAGGTGGGCGACGGCGTCGGCCTTGCCGACGCCGGGCTGCAATTCGGCGCCGATGTGCCCGGTGACGATGACGTCGGTGGCCTTGCCGAGCATGAGCGGTCCGAGCACCGCCAGGGTGACGGCGACCACCGCGCAGCCGGCGGTCGCGGCGATGAGCAGGCGGTCCGCACGCAGGGTGCGCGCCAGGCGGCGGATCGATCCGCGCAGGTCGAGCACCTTGGCCGGCGGCATCCCGCCGCCCATCGCCCGTCCGGCGCCGACCGCACCGGCCAGGGGCGCGCGCGGCACGGTGGGCCGCGCCGGGTCGCCGGGCTTCCCGATACTCACGCCGCCTCCTGGTCGTTGGTCTGGGACAGGGCGATCTCCCGGTAGGTGGCGTTGCGTTCGAGCAGTTCGGCATGCGTACCGGCGCCGACCACACGTCCCTCGTCCAGCACGAGGATGTGGTCCGCGTCGCGGATGGTGCCGACCCGCTGCGCCACGACGAGCACGGTCGCCTCGGCGGTCTCGTCGGCGAGCGCGGTACGCAGCGCCGCCTCGGTGGCGTGGTCGAGGGCGGAGAACGAGTCGTCGAACAGGTAGATCGGCGGCCGACGGATGAGCGCCCGGGCGATGGCCAGCCGTTGGCGTTGCCCACCCGACAGGTTCGAGCCGCCCTGGGTGACCGGGGCATCGAGTCCCTGCGGGAGCCGTTCCACGAACTCCCGGGCCTGCGCGACCTCCAGGGCGTGCCACATCTCGGCCTCGCCGGCATCGTGCCGGCCGTGCCGGAGGTTGTCGGCGATGGTGCCGGAGAACAGGAACGGCCGCTGCGGTACGTACCCGACCTGCGCCGCGAGCAGCGCCGGTGCCAACTCCCGTACGTCGGCGCCGCCGACGCGGACCGTGCCCGCGCTCGCCCCGATCAGCCTCGGCACCAGGTTCAGCAGGGTCGTCTTCCCGCTGCCCGTACCGCCGACGATCGCGGTGACGGTGCCCGGTCGGGCCACCAGGTCGATGCCCTGCAGGACGGCCGAATCGGCGCCGGGATAGCGGAACTCCACGGCGGACAGCTCGACTTCACCGACGCGGGGCAGCGCGGTCAGGGGGTGTTCCGGCGCCCGCAACATCGGTTCGATGCCGAGGACGCCCTGGATGCGTTCGGCACTCACCTCGGCTCGGGGAATCATGGTGAACATGAAGGTGGCCGACAGAATCGACATCAGGATCTGCATCAGATACGACAGGTAGGCGGGCAGCGCGCCGATCTGCATCGACCCGCCGGAGATCCGGTGCCCGCCGAACCACAACACGGCGACACTGGACACGTAGATGACCAGCATCAGCATCGGGAACATCACCGCCGTGAGCCGGCTGACGCGCAGCGACACCTCGGTGAGTTCCTCGTTGGCGGCGGTATACCTGCGTCGCTCGCGGTCGTCGCGGACGAACGCCCGGATGACCCGGACGCCGGTGATCTGTTCGCGCAGGATGCCGTTGGTGCGGTCGAGCCGCCGCTGGGCCACCCGGTGCAGCGGAAGCATCCGGCCGACCAGGCCACCCACGATGACGACCAGTACCGGGATGACGACCGCGAACAGGCCGGACAGCGGCCCGTCCAGGCGCAGCGCCATGACCACGCCGCCGACGCACACGATCGGCGCGGGCACCAGCAGGGTGCCGGTGAGCAGCGCCAGGAGTTGCACCTGTTGCACGTCGTTGGTGGTGCGATTGAAGAGCGACGCGGTGCCGATCCGGTTCACTTCCTGGGCGGAGAAGGACAACACCCGATCGAAGACCGCCGCTCGCAGGTCGTAGCCGAGGGCGGTGGCGATCCGGGCGGCGAGATAGGCGGCCGTGATCGAACAGAGGATCTGGCCCAGCGCGACGGCCGCCATCACGCCGCCGATGCTCAGGATGTATCCGTTGTCGCCGGTGAGCACGCCGTTGTCGATCAAATCGGCGTTGAGGCTGGGCAGTTGCAGTGCGGCGACGGCTTGACCGACCTGTAGAAGCAGGAGCAGGGTCAGGGAACGGCGGTAGGGGCGCAGGTGGTTGCGTAACAGGCGCAATAACATCAGCGTCGCGCCCGCTTGGTCGACCGGGGTGGTTGGCGCGTCGGGTCGAGGGTCGGGGTGGGTGCGGGGGCCGGCTCGGGGGCTTGCTCGCGCACGAGCAGGCCGTCGAGGAGCAGTGTGGCGATCTCGTCGGTGTCGAGTGCGTCGCCGAGGCCGAACGTGCCGCGGGTGGTGGCGAATACCATCGCCACCACCAGTTGGGCGACCATGGTGGGCGGGCGGCGCAGCGTGTCGCGGTCGGGCTCGACCACCTCGGCGACCGCCGCGACGAGGCGTTGCCGGTAGCGCGCCACCTCCGCCAGGAACGGTTCCCTGACCTCCGCCGGCACGCTCTGGGTGCGCAACGCGGCCACGAGCGGTTCGGTGGCGACGAGTTGGTCGGCGATGACGCGGATCACCGCGCTCAGCCGGTCGCGCAGGTCCGGATTCGGATCGATCGCGGCGATCGCGGCGACGATGGGTGTCGGCTCGAAACCGCTCAGCACGGCGGCGTGGACGAGTGAGTGTTTGTCCGGGAACACGCTGAAGATCGTGCCTTCGGCGACGCCGGCGGCTCGGGCGATCTGCTGCGTGGTCACCGATACGCCGCGTTCGAGGAGGAGGGGGAGGGTGGCGGCGATGATGGCGGCCCGCCGCTCCTCGGGTTCGAGGGAGGGCGCGCGCCGCCGCCGAGTGGCCCTGCTTGTGGTGTCCGTCACGTGCTCGACGCTAATGAATGAGTGCTCACTCAGTCAAACGAGGCCGCACACCCTAGCATCGGAACCGTGCCGCGCCGACCCGACGGAAGGAATACGATGATCTCCACATCACCCGACCTGTTGAACGAACTCACCGAGGTATACCGGGACTTGCACCGGCACCCCGAGTTGGCCTTCGAGGAGCACCGCACCGCGTCCCTGGTCGCCGCACACCTGCGCGCGCTCGGCTGCGACACGGTCGAAGGGGTCGGCGGCACCGGCGTGGTGGGCGTGTTGGCCCGGGGGGAGGGGCCGACCGTGCTGCTTCGCGCCGACATGGACGCGTTGCCGGTCGCCGAGAAGACCGGTCTGCCGTACGCGTCGACGAGGGACGGGGTCGCCCACGCCTGCGGCCACGATCTGCACACCACGTGGCTGATCGGTGCCGCGACCGAGTTGGCCGGTCGATTCGCAGACTGGTCGGGCCGGGTGCTACTGGTCTTCCAGCCCGCGGAGGAGATCGGCCGTGGGGCCCGGGCGATGCTCGACGACGGCCTGTACGCACGATTCGGCACGCCGGCGGTCGCGTTGGGGCAACACGTGGGTCCCGGACCGGCCGGCCGGATCGGGTACCGCGACGGGGTCACCATGGCCGCCGGCGATGCCATCCGGATCCGACTGCGCGGCAAGGGGGGTCACGGCTCGCGGCCGGAGGCGACGGTGGACCCGGTGGTCCTGGCCGCCGCGACCGTGATGCGCCTGCAGACCGTGGTGTCCCGGGAGGTGGCGGCGACCGACCCGGTGGTGCTGACCGTCGGGTCGATGCACGCCGGCACCAAGGAGAACATCATTCCCGACGAGGCCGAACTGGGTCTGACCCTGCGCTCGTTCGACCCCGCAGTCCGCGACCGGGCACTGGCGGCGATCGAGCGGATCGTGCGGGGCGAGGCGGCCACGTCCGGGGCGCCGGACCCGGAGGTCGAACTGCTGTACAGCTTCCCGGCGTTGGTCAACGACGAGCGGGTCGGCAAGGCGGTACTCGCGGCGTTCCGGGCGCAGTTCGACCCGGCGCGCGTGGTCGCGGCGCCGCTGATCCCGGCGAGCGAGGACTTCGGCCTGCTGACCGACGGCGGCCGCATCCCCTCCGCGTACTGGTTCGTCCGAGGCACCGACCCGGCGCTGTACGCAGAGGCCCAAGCGGCAGGCCGGATCGCGGAAAACATCCCCACCAACCACTCCCCCCACTTCGCCCCAACCCTCGACCCCACACTGGCCACCGGAGTACAAACCCTGGTATCCGCCGCCCGCACCTGGCTCACGCGTTAGCGCCCCGCCTCCAGCCGCCGCGTGTGCGAACCTCCGAGCCCGGCTCCGGGCAGGTGCTTCGGGCGGCTCAGTCCGGGTCGGATTGCGGCGGAATATCCCGTAGTTCGGCAAGTACGTTGCGGGTGGCGGCCGTTCGTGGGTGCTCCGGGCCGAAGTGGGTCCGCCAGGCCGCCTCGGCCATCCGGAGGCGGTCCCGGGCTTCGGCGTGACGACGCGGCTCGCGCGCGAGTGCCGTGCCCAGGGCGGTGCCCGCCTCGAGGGTGCGGTGGTGGAAGGGCCCGAGCTCGCGGGCACCCAGGGACAGCGCGGCGTCGGATTCGGCCTGCGCGTCGGCGTATCGGCCCAGGCCGATCAGCACGCCGGCCGCGGCGTTCGTGATCAGCGCCGTGCTGCCGTCCCGGTCGGCCGGTCCGGTGCGTGCGAACACCGCTCTGGCCGCGGTGATCTGCGCCAGGGCCTCGTCGTGGCGAGCGTCCGCGTTCAGGCACACGGCCAGGTTCGCGTGCGCGACGGCCAACTCGCGCCACGTCGCGGTATGCGACGCGGCTCGATCGACCGTCGATCGAGCGCACGCCTCGGCCTCGATCCGACGCCCCAGGGCGAGCAACGCCGGAACCAGAACGTGCCCTACCTCCACGGAAGTCTGCGTTGCCGTGCGTTCGTCGGCGCCGTCCAACGAACCCAGGGCAGCCCGGCACTCCCGCTCGGCGTCCGAGTGGCGACCCAGGTATCCCAACTGTTCCGCACGCAGAATTCGCGCGCCCCGCTCCCAATAGCGCACCGTGGGACGCCGAACGGCGTAGGCGATCACGCGCTCGGCGATCTCCAGGGCCTCGCCGGGACGCCCGAGCGAGGCCAACGTCCGGGCCCGCAGGTGCCAGTTGGCGACGTACCACCACGGGGAGGGGTGCCCGACCGGCAGTCCGATCACGGTGCGGGACTCGGCCTCCGCCGGCTTGGGTCGCCCGGCGACGACGAGCGCATGGACGAGATACGCGCGGGCACGCATCTCCTCGTCCCCCGACGGTTGCGCCGTCTGCGCGTATGCCAACGATTCGCGGATCAGTGCCTCGGCCTCCTCGTGCCGGCCGCGCTTGGACAGCGCGCTGCCCAGGTCCAATCTGCACACGAACGTGGTGTGCGCCGTCGGTCCGTCGCGCTCGACCGTCAAGCGCATGGCCTCGCGCAACAACGGCTCCGCCTCCGTGTCCCGGCGATCCAACAGCAACCCAAGCCCGCTCCGGTACAACGCACCGGCCTCGCCCCCGGTACGCTCCCGCCAACGATCCGCCAACCGCCCGACCCGAGTTGCCCCCTCACGCGCACCCCACCCAACCGACGAACCGGATGATCGCACAGCAGGTGTGACATCCGCCCGAACGGGGCCGGGCCACCCCGTTGCGCTTGGTTTCGCCGGCGCATGGCGCGAAGGCGCCAACGGTTTCGCGCGGCGGGACTGCGTCCGTGAACCCCCTGCCGTAGCGTGGGGGCATGGTCGACGTGTTCGAGTATCCGCCCATCGAGTTTGCCTTTCCCGGGCCGCTGCGTGATGCGCTTGTTGCTGCCGTGCTCGATGGGACGAAGACCAGTACCACCGGTGTGCTCGCGGACTACGAGCATGCGGGTGAGGAACTTCCGCGGGTCGGGGATCGCTACACGGTCGTCGATTCGGGGGGATGCGGTGTCGGTGTCATCGAGATCATCGAGGTCCGCGTGTTGCGACTGGCGGATGTCGACTGGTCGCATGTTCGTGACGAGGGTGAGGGCGATACCTCGATCGCGCAGTGGCGGGCCAACCACGAGAAGTTCTGGCACGGCCCCGAGATGCGGGCGGCGATGGACGATCCCGGGTTCACGGTCGATGACGACACTCGGGTTGTTGCCCAGCGCTTCGGACTCCTCCCGCGCGGCGAAGGCGCGTAGATGCGATCGTGAGGCGGGTTCGGAAGATTTTTCGGAGAATCCGTGGCTCGATGTCGAGAACGGGATGTGGGCTCCGATCCATCCGTGAAACCGAGGCGCAAGCCTGAAGGCATCACAGGAGGAAAACGTGGCTCAGCTGTTGCGGGTTCAGAATTTCGCCGTGTCGAGTGACGGCGTGGGTGCCGGCGAGGATCAGAGTCTCGAACGCCCGTTCGGATATGATCATCCCGAAAGGCTGTTCGCCTGGGCGGGGGCGACCGCCAGTTGGCGGATGCGTACCGATCCCGGGGGCAGCCGGGGGCTCGACGACTACTTCACGCGGGACTACGACCGCAATATCGGTGCCGAGATCATGGGCCGCAACAAGTTCGGGCCCCAGCGTGGGCCCTGGCGGGACCACGAGTGGCTGGGCTGGTGGGGGGACGAGCCCCCGTTCCGGACGCCGGTGTTCGTCATGACCCACCACGAGCGTCCCTCGTTCACGCTCTCCGATACCACGTTCCACTTCGTCGACGGCGACCCGGCCACGGTTCTCGACAAGGCGCGCAAGGCGGCGCAGGGCAAGGACGTGCGACTGGGCGGCGGGGTCACCGTCATTCGGGAATTCCTGGAGGCCGACCTCGTCGACACGATGCATGTGGCGGTCTCCCCGCTGAAGCTGGGCGGCGGACTGCGCCTGTGGGAATCCCCCGACGAGCTGCTCGACCGGTTCCACCTCGATGTCGTGCCCAGCCCGAGCGGCGTGGTGCACCACCTGTTCTGGCGTAAGTAGCCACGGCCGCCGACCCGGCTCGGTGGTGGGGAATGATTCCGGGGCGGTGTCGGTTGTGATGGTCGTCGGTGAGGGTGTGCCCCCGGGCCCAACCATTGCCTCCGTGGAATACCGCTCGGCTGGAGCCACGGTGTGCCTTCCGCCGTGAGGCGGCCCCCTCACCGGCTTTGACGTCACGCGCGGCGCCGCTTCCCGTACCCGGGAGCGGCGCCGTCGTGCTTCGAGGCAGCCGACGACCACCCGAGTCGGCCCCACCATTCGCCGTCCTCGTCCTCGTCCGCCGGCGCGAACCCGAGCCAGGTGTCCCGTACGACCTCCTCCGCGAGCGGCCCGTCCCGCTCCGGATCGTGGCCCGCGAGCACCGCGAAGCCGAGCATCGCCAACTCGGTGCCACGCCGATTCGGTACGAGTCCGTCACCCTCTCGCCGATCCGTCATGTCGTGCCCCCGTCGGTTGGCCGTGATCGTTCCGAGGAACGTCGAGGACGTTGGCGGCCCGGTTCCGTGCCACCGGAATCGGGTGCGCCCCGGCGCCGGCATTTCGCATTGCTTTCTTCCCGTGAACATCCGAGCGTTCGGGCGTAGCACGGGGTCCGGCGGGACAAGGATCGATCCGACCCGTTTTCCCAGTGACCCTGTGGAGGACCACTGTGCGCACGAGGCTGACCGTCTCTGCCGCCGCAGGCGCGCTCGCCCTGCTCCTGTCCGTCCCCGCCTCCGCCTCGGCCGCCGCCCAGGCCGGCCCGGGAGCCCCGGGCATCGGCGATCCCTATTACCCGACCGCCGGCAACGGCGGCTACGACGTCTCGCACTACGACATCCGGCTCAAGTACCAGCCCGCCACCGACGACTTAGAGGGCACCACCACCATCCTGGCCACCGCGGGCCAGGACCTCACCCGCTTCAACCTCGACTTCGTGCTGAAGGTGAACGAGGTGCTGGTCAACGGCCGCCCCGCCACGTTCGCCGCCACCGGTGAACACGAGTTGGAGATCACCCCCGCCCGGGTGATCACCAAGGGCAGCCCGATCACCGTCGTCGTCCGCTACGCCGACCGCCCCGGTACGGTCCTGCGCGGCGGCGTGTCGGGCTGGTTGCGCACCCCCGACGGCGGCATCGCCGCCAACGAGCCCGAGGGCGCGGCCTGGTGGTACCCGAGCAACGACCACCCGACCGACAAGGCCACGTTCGACGTCTCCGTGCTGGTGCCCGACGGCACCCAGGTGATCAGCAACGGCACCTCGACGCAGAGTTCGCGGGCCGGTTGGACCCGCTACAACTACCGGCAGACCAAGCCGCAGGCCACCTACCTGGCCACGGTGGCGATCGGCAAGTTCGACATCCGCACCGACACCACCCCCGGCGGACTGCCCGTCATCACCGCGTACAGCAGGGACCTCGGCGACAACGCCGGCGCGGCGCAGGCCAGTGTCGAGCGGACCGGCGAGCTGGTCGACTGGCTCAGCGGCCGATTCGGCCCGTACCCGTTCGGCACCGTCGGCGGCTATGTGCCCAACGTGCCCACCGGCTACGCGCTGGAGACGCAGGGCCAGATCTTCTACAGCCCGGCGCAGTTCGCCCGCGGTGCCAACACCTCCGTCGTGGTGCACGAACTGGCCCACCAGTGGTACGGGGACAGTGTGTCCGTGCGGCGCTGGAGCGACATCTGGCTCAACGAGGGCTTCGCCCGGTATTCGCAGTGGTTGTGGTCCGAGCACGAAAACGAGGGCACGGCCCAGGAGTTGGCCGACTACGTCTACAACCTCTACCCGGCCGACAACGCGTTCTGGACCATCAAGCCGGGCGACCCGGGACCGGATCAGCAGTTCGCCGGCGCGGTCTACGACCGGGGCGCGGTGGCGGTGCAGGCGCTGCGCAACGCCGTCGGGGACGAGAAGTTCTTCCAAATCCTGAAGGGCTGGCCGACCGAGCGCAGGTACGGCAACGCCACCGTCCAGGACTTCCAGGCGTACGCGGAGCGGATCTCCGGCAAGCCGCTGGCCGAACTGTTCACCACCTGGCTGTTCACGCCGTCGAAGCCCGCGGCGGGGTCGGCCGGAGTGGCGGCGCCGAGTACGGCGAAGCCGAGTCTGACGCCGAGGGCCACCGCGGACGTGGCACCGGAGCCGAAGTCCTGGAAGAAGATCCAGGAGACCAACACGGTGCACGATCACAAGGATTGACGATCCATCGGACGTGAAG
>NZ_JBSHGZ010000053.1:0-56938 GCF_053618075.1 Embleya sp. NPDC055664 | reverse complement strand
GCCCCGGGCGCGGGGGCTGCCGGGCCGGGCGCGGGGGCGGCGGAGCGCGGGCGCGGTCGGGGCGGCGGGCGCGGCCGACTGCCGAGCGGTGGCAAGGCGCGCTTCGCAGGGGTGGGGCGGGTGAGCCGGGTTCAGGACTCCGCGGGCTCCGTGCCGGAAAGGCCGAATTCGTGGTTCAGGCGGTCCCAGAAGCCGTTGCGCAGGGCACGACGCAGGTCCTCGTGCGGGCGCAGCGAGTATTGGAGGACACTCTCGGCGTCCACGAGCAGGCCGCGGTCGATGGCCTGGGGCAACATCGGGCCGGGCATCAGGTCGGCCAGGTTCTCCCGGCCGCGCACCACCAGCCAGCGCTCGGCGATCTCCTGGCCGATCCGCCACGCCTGTTCGGCGGTCGGCGGGCCGCCGGGTTGCACGGTCAGCACGCCGGCGTGCGTCGGCGGCAACATCACCGGCGTCACGCAGGTCTCGCAGAATTCGCGGTGCAACATTCGGGTGACGTCGGCCTCCCACACCAGCGGGTCGGCCTGATTGGTGCCGTACGCGGGTTCGACGCCCCACAGGTGCACCCGTACGCCGTAGGACTGGGCCGCCTCGACCGCCGAGACCAGGTCCTCGTCGCCGCTGATCACCACCGCGTCGTCGATCGCGTGGTTGCGGGCCAACGATTCGAGGTCGCTGCGGATCAGCGAGTCGACGCCCTTTTGCTGGTTGTGCGCGTTGAGGTTGCCCAGTCGTACCTTCACGTCGGGGAGTTCGGCGATCTGTCGCTGCTCCACGGTGTGCACCCGCTCGCGCGCGCCGTCGTACCAGTACACCCGCAGCAGCCGGCCCTCCGGGAACACCCGGCGGGCCTCGTCGATCAGGCCGGTGATCAACTGCTCCGCGTCCACCCGGAAGGCCCGGCGTTCGGCCGAGCCGGCGACGAGCAGGCCCATCGCCGCGTACACGTAGCCGACGTCGACGAACAGCGCGTGCGTCCCGAAGTGCAGCGGCGGCGAAACCGATCGCACCAGGACGGCCGGTCGGGTGAACGGGTCGGTCAGCTCCGCCAGTGCTCCGGGGGCGCCCTCGAAGCCCGCGACCGGGTGGTCCTCCAGCGGACCGCCGTGCTCGGCGCCGAGGTCCTCGCCGGATTCGTGCACCACGGCGCCGAAGGCGGCCGTGGCACCCGTCCGGACGTCGTCCTCTCCCGGATCGTGCAAAGTCTCTCGTCCTCCCGTGGCACCGGGTGCCCGGCGCCTGGATGCGTGTCGATGTGTTCAGACCGCATTGTCCTATGCCGGCCGCCGTCGCGTCCTCGCTTGCCTCACGCGCGATGTCGCGTCATGCGTCACGTGTAAGCCATCGGATGTCAGGAAAGGAACATTTCAGTCATGGGAATGCTATCGGTGTGACCGCTGTTGTTCAGTGCGGTGCCGGTTGTGACCCCTGCCGGGTCTTACCCGATCCTCACGGATCCCGGCACCCATCCTTGTGAGCGGGGCTTTCGGCACGACCGTGTCGCCCCGCGCTACTTCGGACCGGAGGGAAGGGAGACGCACATGCGTTACCGAATCACCAACCTCAGCCGAGCCCAGGAATCGACCGGGTCCAACCCGGCCAACTGCGCCGTCGTCGACATCGACACCGTACAGGCGGCCCTGAAACGGGCCGAGGCCTACGGCGAGCGCCTGTACATCCGCCCCGTGAAGGCGGCGGCGGACGCGGGCTGATTTTCGACTGAGGCTGAATCGAGGGCGCTCCCCCGTTCGGGGAGCGCCCTCGTCGTATCCGGATGCGTTTCGGGTCGGGGCCGGCTCAGTGGCCCCGGGTCACCCACGCGTCGTAGTCGGTCGCCTCCGCGCCGATCGTCGTCTCGTCGCCGTGACCGGTGAGCACGCGCGTGCCCTCGGGCAGCCCGAGCAGGCGCCCCTTGATCGACTCCAGGATCACCGGGAACGACGAGAACGAGCGCCCCGTGGCGCCGGGGCCGCCCTTGAACAGCGTGTCGCCGGAGAACAGCACGGCCAGGTCCGGGGCGTACAGGCAGACCGCGCCCGGCGCGTGGCCCGGGGTGTGCAGGACCCGCAGGTCCAGGCCCGCGACGGTGATCACCTCGCCGTCGGCCAGGTCGACGTCCGGCGCGCGGTCGGGATAGACCGCGTCCCACAACATGCGGTCGCTCGGGTGCAGATGGATCGGCGCGCCGGTGCGCTCGGCCAACTCGGCGGCGGCGTTGATGTGATCGTTGTGGCCGTGGGTGAGCACGATGCCGGTCACCGTACGATCGCCCACGCGCGCCGCAATGGCCGCCGCGTCGTGTGCGGCGTCGATCACCACCACCTCGCGGTCGTCGCCGACGATCCACACGTTGTTGTCCACGTCGAAGTCCTGGCCGTCGAGCGAGAACACGCCCGAGGTGACCACGTGGTCGATGCCGGCCATCAGAGGATCACCACCGAGCGCAGCACGTCGCCGTGGTGCATCTTCTCGAACGCGGCCTCGACGTCGGCCAGGGTGATGCGCTCGCTGACGAACGCGTCCAGGTCGAAACGACCCTGGCGGTACAGGTCGATCAGCATCGGGAAGTCGCGCGAGGGCAGGCAGTCGCCGTACCAGGACGACTTGAGCGCGCCGCCGCGGCCGAACACGTCGAGCAGGGGCAGTTCGAGCGTCATGTCCGGGGTGGGCACGCCGACCAGGACCACGGTGCCGGCCAGGTCGCGGGCGTAGAACGCCTGCTTGTAGGTCTCGGGGCGGCCGACCGCGTCGATCACCACGTCGGCGCCGAAACCGCCGGTGAGTTCGCGGATCGCCTCGACCGGGTCGCCCGCCTTCGAGTTCACCGTGTGCGTGGCGCCGGCCCGGCGGGCCCACTCCAACTTGCGGTCGTCGAGGTCGACGGCGATGATCCGCGCCGCGCCGGCGAGCCGGGCACCGGCGATGGCCGCGTCGCCGACCCCGCCGCAGCCGATCACCGCGACCGTGTCGCCGCGGCCGACATTGCCGGTGTTCACCGCCGCGCCCAGGCCCGCCATCACGCCGCAGCCGAGCAGGCCGGCCGCGGCGGGGTCCGCCTCGGGGTCGACCTTGGTGCACTGTCCGGCGGCGACCAGGGTCAGTTCGGCGAACGCGCCGATCCCCAGCGCGGGGCTCAGCTCGGTGCCGTCCTCCAGGGTCATCTTCTGCTTGGCGTTGTGCGTGGCGAAGCAGTACTGCGGACGGCCGCGCCGACACGCGCGGCAATCGCCGCACACCGCACGCCAGTTCAGGATCACGAAGTCGCCGACGGCCACCTCCGTGACGCCCTCGCCGACCGACTCGACGATGCCGGCGGCCTCGTGGCCGAGCAGGTACGGGTAGTCGTCACCGATGCCGCCCTCGCGATAGTGCAGGTCCGTGTGGCACACGCCGCACGCCTGCACCTTCACCCGCGCCTCGCCCGGACCCGGGTCCGGCACCACGATGGTCTCGATCGAGACCGGTGCGCCCTTGGCGCGTGCGACGACGCCGCGTACCGACTTGCTCATGTCCTCCGCCTCTCCCCAACCACCGACTGCTGCTTTTCGCACCCTATGGCTTCGCCTCGATGAAGCCCCGGACCCCGTCCGCGCACAGCTGTACCGCGATCGCCGAGAGCAGCAGGCCCGAAAGCCGGGTCACCAGGACCACACCGCTCTCCTTGATGATCTTGATGATGCCGAGCGAGAAGCGCATGGTCAGCCACAGGACCACGTGAATCGCCACGATCGCGATCCACACCCCGAGGTACTGACCGGCGCCGTGCGCCTTCTGCACGCTGACGATCGCGGCCACGATCGCACCGGGGCCGGCCAGGAGGGGGGTGCCGAGGGGCACCAGGGCGACGTTGACGTCCTTGTTCTCGGTCGGCTCCTCGGCCTTGCCGGTGAGCAACGACAGTGCCACCAAAAGCAGGAGCAGACCTCCGGACACCTTGAGCGCCGGGATCGACACGTGCAGATAGTCGAGGATCTTCCGACCGAACAGCCCGAAGACGGAGATCACGCAGAACGCGACGGTGGCCGCCTGCCAGGCCATGCGCTTGCGCACGGCCTGCGGTCGGCCACCGGTGAAGCTCAGGTACAGCGGGATGATGCCCGGCGGATCCATGATCACGAAGAGGGTGACGAAGGACGAGCCGAAGACAGTGACGTCGAACCAGTTCATGGGGAGAGGGGTCTTGCTCCTGTCGCCAGTTCCGCGATCGCCCCGTACGACTCTGGATCTGTAGTGTTTTCTCCGAGATTGATCGTTTTGCGGGTGCCATGGTAGTCACTCGAACCGGTGGTGATCAGCCGCAGCTCGCTCGCGAGACCGCGCAGGTGTGCCCGCATCGTGTCGTCGTGGTCCATGTGGTCCACCTCGATCCCGGCCAGACCCGCCTCGGCCAGCTCGGCGATCGTGGCGTCGGAGACGGTGCGCCCGCGCGTGACCGCGCCCGGGTGGGCGAACACCGCGGCCCCGCCCGCGCCGGTGATCAGCCGTACCGCGTCGGCGGCTTCGATCTCGTACTTGCCCACGAACGCCCGTCCGCCGTCGCGCAGCCACTCGGGAGTGAACGCGGCGGACACGTCCGCGACCACGCCCGCCTCGACCAGGGCGGTGGCCACGTGCGGCCGGCCCACCGCGCCGCCGCCCGCGATCTCCCGCACCCGCTCCCAGGTGATCGGCGCGCCCAACTCCCGGCAGCGCGCCACCATCGCCTCGGCCCGGCGGACCCGGTCGGTGCGCACCAGCTCGCGCGCCCGGGCGAACTCCGGCTCGGCGGGGTCGAACAGGTAGCCCAGCATGTGCAGACTGATCCCGCCCTCGGCCACACAGGAGATCTCCGCGCCGCGCACCAGAGTCAGCCCGTCGGGCAGGGCCGCGGCCGCCTCCGCCCAGCCCGCGGTGGTGTCGTGGTCGGTGAGCGCGACCACGTCGAGGCCGGCCGCCCGGGCCTTGCGGACCAGGTCGGCGGGCGCGTCGGTGCCGTCGGAAGCGGTGCTGTGGGTGTGCAGGTCGATACGCACGCGGACCTCGTCTGCGGGAGGGTCGATGGACGCTCCCGACCCTAGGGCGTGCCTGTACCGCTTCGGACCGGGTCCCCCCGCGGGTCAGCAGTCGAGCAGTTGCGGGGACAGCGCCCCGCACGGCAACAGCTGCAACTCGGCCCCCGCGTCGCGCAGATCGGTGAGCACGACGTCGTCGTAGACCAGATGCCCCGCCTTGCCCGGCCACAGGATCGCCCACAACCACAGGCCCATCGCCTCGCCCGCGTACACCGCGCGGTCGGCCGGCGCATCGATCACGCACCACAGCGGGGTCGGCCGACCGGCCGCCATCACCTTCGCGGGCGCGGACTTGACGAAGTCGCCGCCCGGGTCGTGACCGGGCAACCCGGCGTAGCGGGCGCCGAGTCCGACCCCCAGCTCCTCGGCCACGAGCACCAGTTCGCCGCGTCCGCCCAGCGGCGCGGGACCGGTACAGGCGACCGCGACCGCCCGCGAGCCGCCGCGATCGTCACCGGCGTGGGCGACGCCGGTGTAGAGCCAGCCGACCGGCAGCGGCCAGGGCAACCAGACCGGCACCCGGGAGCGGCGCACCACCGCGTCCAACGCCTCGACACTGGGCGGCACGACGGGTTGCAGCGGAGGCACGGCGCCATGGATCTCGCATTCCCACGTCTCCGAGAACAGACCCGGAGCGCGGACCCGGCCGCCGCAGCGGGGGCAGCTCGGCTCGCCCTTCATAGGACAAGACGGTCCACTGCCCGAGGCTTCGCGTCAAGGACGATCACTCCTTCGGTGCGTCCGGACCACCGACCGGCGTACGACCGCCCACCGCGCGCCGGATGGGCACGCCCGCGCGCGCCCGCGCGCCGCTCGACGCAGAATCCGGCGGCGCGCCCCGTCGGGATCCGTGGGACGGGGACTAGGCTCGGGAGGCATGCGGCTCATTTCCTGCGTCGGTGCGATCGTCCTGGACTCGGAGGGACGGGTGCTCCTGGTGCGACGCGCGAAAATGCCGGGCGAGGGACAGTGGTCGCTGCCCGGCGGGCGGGTCGAGGAGGGTGAGACCGACGCGGTCGCGCTGGCCCGGGAGATGGTCGAGGAGACCGGGCTCGAGGTGACCGTGGGACCGCTGGTCGGCTCGGTGTTGCGACCGGCGCCCGACGGCGGCACCTACGAGATCCGCGACTACGCCTGTACACCCCACGGCGGCACCCTGCGCGCAGGCGACGACGCCGACGCGGTGCGCTGGATCGCCGCCGGCGAACTGGGCCGACTCGACCTGGTCGACGGCCTCCTCGACGCGCTGCGCGAGTGGAACGTCCCGGGGGTGGCATGAGCGGCCCCGCACGCTTGCTGGTGGTCGGCTCGATCAACGCCGACCTGGTGGTCCGGGTGCCGGCGCACCCCCGCCCGGGCGAGACGGTCCTCGGCGGCGACCTGGCGGTGCACCCGGGCGGCAAGGGCGCCAATCAGGCGGTGGCGGCGGCGCGGCTGGGCGCCGACGTGGCGCTGGCCGGCCGGGTGGGCGACGACGACCACGGCCGCATGTTGCTCGCGACGCTGCGCCGGGAGGGCGTGCGTACCGAGGCGATGCGCACCTCGCCCGGCGCCTCGGGCGTCGCGCTGATCACGGTCGACGACGCGGGGGAGAACGCCATCACCGTGGCCCCCGGAGCCAACGCCCGCTTCGGGCCGACGGATGTGGCCGACCTGGTCCCGGCGATCGAGGCCGCCGCGGTGGTCTCCCTGCAACTGGAGATCCCCCTCGACACGGTCCGGGCGGTGATCGAACGTTGCGCGGCGGCGCACACCCGGGTGGTGCTGAACCCGTCGCCGGCCGTATCGAGGCACGTGCTGACCTCCGGGGCGCTGCTCGGGGCCTGCGACCCGCTGGTCCTCAACGAGCACGAGGCGACCACGATCGCGGGCGAGGGCAACACCCGCGACGCGCTGAAGGTGTTGCGGGCACTCGACCCGAGCCCACGCTCGATCGTCCTGACCCTGGGCCCCGCCGGCGCGCTGATCACCGAGGCCGGCGCGGAACCGCTGCACATCGCCGCGCCGGCGGTGACCGCCGTCGACACCACGGGCGCGGGCGACGCCTTCACCGGCGCACTGGCCTGGCGCCTGGCCGCCGGCGACGACCTGCCCGCCGCGACCCGGTACGCGGTCCGGGTGGGCGCGGCGGCGGTGCGGCGGGCGGGGGCGCAGTCGTCGTACCCGACGGTGGACGAGTTGCCGTAGGGCGGACGTCCCGTGGGCGGGTCGCGCCGTTTCCGGACGACCCGCCCGTGTGGGTGACGGCGTGGCGCGTCAGCCCTCGATCAGCTCCGGGCGACCGGGCTGCTCACCGCCGCGCTTCTCCCCGTAGCTCTCCTTGGGCACCATGACCTTGCGCTTGAACACACACACGAGCGTGCCGTCCTGCTTGTAGCCCTTGGTCTCCACGTAGACGACACCCCGGTCGTCCTTGGACTTCGACTCCCACTTGTCCAGCACGAGGGTCTGGCCGTAGATGGTGTCGCCGTGGAACGTGGGTGCCACGTGTCGCAGCGACTCGATCTCCAGGTTGGCGATTGCCTTGCCCGAGACGTCCGGGACGGACATGCCGAGCAGGAGCGAGTAGATGTAGTTGCCCACCACGACGTTCTTGCCGAAATCGGTGGTGTTCTCGGCGTAGTTGGCATCCATGTGCAGCGGGTGGTGGTTCATCGTGAGCAGACAGAACAGGTGGTCGTCGTACTCGGTCACGGTCTTCCCGGGCCAGTGCTTGTAGATCGCACCGACCTCGAACTCCTCGTAGTAGCGGCCGAACTGCATCTCGGTCCCCTCTCACCTGGTAACACATCGAACAGGACGCATCACGTTCCGACGCTGTTCGACCCCGATTCGGGTACCCGCCCCTGGGGGTCGGGTGGCGACTGCGAGGCGACGAGCGCGTCGGCGGATGGGTTCGAGAATAGGGAGCCGACCGCTCGACGCAGTAGGGGGCGCCCGGTGACGTGGGTCATGGACGAATGGGATGGATGGGCGTAGGAGGAGTCCGCCGCCGGACCTCGGCGGCGGACCAACGCCTCTGCGCGTGGCGGGTGCGGTTCAGTGTTCTTGGATGCCGAGCACCAGGCTGTTCCACGATCCGGCGGGGATCGCGAGGTGACCTATCCTGCGGTCCTTGGTGTCACGGACGCCGACCTGATCGAGCAGTCCGGCCGCTTCAACACAGTCGGAGTTTCCGCCGCTATACGTGGACTTCCGCCAGTGCGCGGTTGTGGCGTCGAGAGCATGGGTCACCGATGACCCTCCTTGAGTTCGGTGATGCGCTGCGTGGATACCTCGAAGGGCAGAGCCGCTGCTTGAAGGCGCTGGAACGCATCCCGGTATGGCTCGACGTCTTCGTTGTACAGACGGGTCGTCAGGCCGCTGGTGCCTGGATGTGGAGTTGCGTCCAACGACATAACCTGGACGTCGACGTTCGGGCGTTGCATCAGGTCAAGCAGTCGTTGGCACTGATCACGCGTGATCGCCCCGGGCAGGTTCTCGCCTGAGGGCCACCCGAGACCCTGACTCCGATCGGCGAGTCAGGGTCCCGAGACTTCTCACGCCCTGTCGTCAGTCGGGACATGTGGGACGGCCGACGCCTCTGCGCGTGGTTCAGTGATCTTGGATGCCGAGTACCAGGCTGTTCCACGATCCGGCGGGAATTGCGAGGTGACCTCGGTTGCGGTCCTTGCTGTCGCGAACTCCGGCAGTCTGCGGAGAAAGCGGCGCGATCTCGACGCAATCGGAGTTCTGGGAGCCTCCGGAGTACGAGGACTTACGCCAGGCCGCTGGTGGTATCTGCTGATTCACAAGTCTTCCAACCTCGTAGCGAGCATCTTCTTCGTGTCCTCCGCGGACAGGGTGGCGTCTCGCAGATGATTCAGGAGACGCCTGAACCGGCGAACATCCAACTCGGAGTCCTTGGAGTGCATACCAGCTTCATACTCCAGGTACACGACGCTCGGGTCCGCCTGGTCGGGAAAGTCGAAGAGGGTTATTCCGCCCGTCAGCACGGCCCGTTGTGCGCTGAAGGGGATCACGCGGATGTCGACGTTCGGCCGTTCCGCGAGGTCGAGTAGGTGCCGAATCTGCTCACGCAGCACTTCGCGCCCGCCAAGCTCCGCGTGCAACAGAGCTGCGGCGAAGACGCTCGTCAGCTCCACGTCGTCCTCGTCGAGGATTTTCTGACGACGAACCCGTAGTTCGGCGAGCGTGTCCGCCACGTCCGGATCCGGCACGTGCGGCTGAGAACGGAAAACCGCATCCATATATCCGCGCGACTGAACCAGTCCGGGTAGCAGACCCGACTGCGCCGTGAAGATGTTGGACGCCCGCGACTCCAAGGCCACGAACTCTTCGAGTTGCGCACCCATGACATGCCCGTAGTCCTGCCACCAGCGGAAGCTGTTGGTCTCCTCCAGCCAGTTCTCGACGTGGCGAGTCTCAGCGTCCGTCGCGTCGTAAAGATTGCAGAGCTTCAAGAGGTCATGCCTGGTCAGTGAGACCTTCGCGGCCTCGATGCGAATCAGCTTGGTACGACTCCATTCGTTTGCCTGGACGACCTGATCAACCGTCAGCCCGGCCTTCTCGCGCAGTTGCCGCAACTCCGCGCCCAGCCGCCGTCGCGCATGGCTGGCCTGAACGACCATCGAACCCCCTTCACTTGGTCATAGTGTGCGCCGGCTCTCTGGTGCACGTCACACCCGCTTCCGGAGCTTCTCCAGGTCGGCGGATCCCTGCGCGCTCTTTCGATGAAAAAGTGGCGCGCACTAGTGCGCGCACTCTATCGTCACTATCGGCAGCCACACACGCACTGTGGGTCCATCTCACCGTGCGCGCCGTGGCTGTACTGCCTCCCGCCAGGAGTGACGTATGGCCACGCTCAGATCTGCCTCAACATGCTCGATGCTCGGTCGAACTTCGAGCGAACGAACAGCCCCCGAGTTGGTCGCCTCGTTGAACGAACGAAGCGATCCACGCTCGGCCCGCCTACTGGTCGCGAGTGCCATGGGCCGCATGGGCGCCACCCCCACCGCCATCGACGACGCGTTGCGCTGCATGGCCGAGGTCCATGGCAACGCAATACGACACACCCAGGCCGGGCCCATCTCCGCCCAGGTCTGGCGTCTCCCGACCACAAGCCGGGCGCTGATTGCAGTGGGCGACAGCAGCCCGGCCGCGCCCATCCGACGCTTCGCCAATGACGCCGAAGACGAGGGCGGGCGTGGGCTACACATCGTCGAAACTCTGTCCGACGCCTGTGGCTACGTGATGCACGGGGTCGGAAAGGTCGTTTGGTTCGCGATCTCGCTCCGCCGAGTCGAGGTTGCGCAACTCGGCATCGCATCGGGCCGCTTTCACACCCGCGACCAGCGCCACCCCACCCCCGGCCAGACAGGGGGAGCGGAAGGCAGTCGCGAAGCAACGCCAACAAGCACCGAAGTGGCGGCCGAGGGTCGTCGCTTCTTCAACCGGCAGCGGCCGGGCGTCTCGATTGGACGCGTGAGCCCGGCCGCTGTCCATCTACCACGGTGAGGCAGTGATGGAGAGTCGAGATTATCGGGCCGGCGGCGATGGATCGTCGGTTGTTGTGGGTTGTCGGGTTCGGCCTGTGGATCTGCCGGAGGGAAGCATCGCCACGCCCTCGCCGGCTGCCGAGGCGGTGGGCGTGGCGCGGCCGGATTCGGGCGGGCGGTCGCCGTACGTGTGCCCGGTGGGGCATCCCGTGGTGGTGGAACCGGTCATGACGGTCCGGCAGTTGCGGCGGGTGGATCACCTCGGGCAGGAATCGGAGGTGGTGTCGTTGCCGGTCGGGGCGGACTGTGCACCGCCCACCGTCGGGGGCGTGTCGCTGCGGGTGGCGGCATGAACCGGCCTGGTGAATGGTCGCAACTGCCGGTGCGAGTGCGGCAGTTCGTGGCGTCGCTGGTGGGGCCTGTCGAGTCGGTGGTGCCGGTGCGGAATCCGTATGCGAGTTCCTTCGCGGCAAAGGTGGTCACGACCGGGGATCCGGTCTTCGTCAAGGCCGCAGAGGAGGCCACCGCACAGTGGTCGGCTCGGGCGCAGACCAGCGAGATCGCGGCCAGTGCGGTGACCGGGGTGATGTCGCCGAGGATGCTGGGACACGGCGTAGTCGACGGATGGCGCGTACTCGTCTTCGAATACATCGAGGGCCGTCCGGTGCGCTTGTCCCTCGATTCGCCGGATCTGGCCCAGGTGGTCGGTGCGGTGGATCGAATCGGGCGGATCCGACCGGGTCGCAGTGCGGGGCTGCCGACCTTGGTGGGAAGGCTGCGTGAGTACATCCCACCCGGGCGGGACGGGGCGTTGCGTGGGGACCGGTTGCTGCATACCGATCTGACGTCCGCGAACATGATCGTTCGGCAAGACGGACGCCTGGCGGTGGTGGACTGGGGCCGGGTGGCGATCGGGCCTCGCTGGGCGGAGATCGCCTTCCTCGGCATGAACCTGGTACGCGAGGGTCACGACCTCGACGAGGTACGCCGGTGGATGTGGCACTTCCCGGAATGGCGCCGTACCCCACACCGCGCGCGCCGTGTCCTCGGAGAGACGTTGGTGGTGCGCTCGGGCGGCGAAGCGTCCTGGTTGTCGGCACTGGCCGACGCCCCGTCCCGAACCGACGAGGCGAACCGGTGATCGCGAACGGTGCCGACCCGGTACGCCCTCCGCCGGTGTGAGGGGAACCCGACGGAGAGGAGACGTGCGCACGATGACATACCAATTCGGGTGGACACGCGGCGCTCCGCCGAACTCGCACACCGCCGATCGCGCCCAGGACGAGCGGCTGAGCCGGTTGGTCCGGGAGTGGGTCGACGGTCCGATGCCGAACGCCGAAACACCTCCGGCGCCCTCGTCCACGCGACCGCGCCGGTCGTGGCGGTTGCCGGCACGGCTTCGCGCGTTGTGGCCCGGCCGGTGGCACGCGGCGTAAATCGGAAGCGCGAGGCCGTGCCCATCGGGGGCGACCGTGTTCCGATCGACGCCGCACGGCGGCCGGTCGTGCGCCTGGCTCCCGTTCACCGGCGGCCGGCGCGGCGGCCGGCCGTCCCGGTCGCGCCCGGCGTGCGGTTCCATCACGTCCGGGATCGGGATCGGGCGCCCGACTCCCGCGCGCCCTCAACCCAGCGGCACCGCGCGGCGGTTGGGGTCGCGGAGGTCGGTGGCGTGGTGGAGCCATTTCTCCTGGAGGGCCTCCGCGCCCTGGGCTCGTTTCCAGGCGGCCTCGGCGGGGGTCATCGGGAGCAGGGGGAAGAAGCGGACCGGGTCGGCGGGGGGCGGCAGCGGCAGGTCGGCGACCAGGCCGCCGGGTTCGGCGACCAGGACCGCGTGGAACGCGCCGCCCTCCCACAACGGGCCGCCCAGGTCGAGCGACGCGCCGGGAGCGATCACCAGGCCCTCCACCTGCGGGGTCGCGCCGAGCACGGCCAGCGGGCGCAGCACCGAGTCGTGGCCGCCGCGCACCGAGAGCACCAGTTCCGCCCGCGGGCCCGCGACCGGATCGGCGAGCACCGCCGCCGGATCGGCCATCGGCGCCCGGGACATGCCCACCGTGGCGTACCGGAGCACACCCTCGGCGTCGGGACCGAAGCGCAACACCTCGATGCGATCGGCCCCCACGAAGGTGACCCCGGCCCGGCCGGTCGGCTCGCCGAAGGCCGCCGTCAGATGCGCCTCGACCTGCGAAGTGGGGTCGATCGGCTCGGGTCCCGGCGTGAAGTCGAACATGCCCGCATGCTAATTCGCCGTCAGGAGCCGCACGAGCCAAGGCCGTCGCGGCCGTGGGCGGGGGCACTCTGGTGTACTCTGCATAGTCGGCCCGCAGGACGTACGACGTCCGCGCGCCATCGGATGACGGATGCGTCCTCGCCCGACCAGCCCGGTCGGCGCCCGAGGACTTCCCCCAGCGGGGACCGGCCGTGGGAGGTGATCGTGGTGCATACCAGCACACCGTGCAGTACCGGCGGCTCACCCGATCTTCCCCGATCCAGTCGCACGCCCCGCCCTTTCTGAGGGTTTCCGAGACCTTCCCCGGATTCCGACCGCCCGCTCGTGGCGGCCCGGTTCCCGTTCTCCGAATGTCCTCCGTGACGGGGCGTCAGGATCTTTTGCCGTTCTTTCGGTGATTCGTTCCGCTTGCACGTGTCGACGCTCCCCTCGGCCTGCCCGCCGCGGTGGTTCGGCGTCGGCGTGTGCCGGTCATCCCAGGAGCCCGTCATGTCGATGATCCGCGACCTCCGCGCCGCAGTCCGCCCGCACCGCCGCACCCCGCTGCCGTCGAGCACGCCCGTGGCGACCGGGAACTGTGTGGTGGACTGTGCCGTGTATCGCGACGGCCATCGCCTGGACGGCTACGCGAACCCCGACTCGGCGATCCACGAGGTGCGCCGGGGCGGCGGCTTCGTCTGGATCGGCCTGCACGAGCCCAGCGCGCTCGAACTGTCCGGTATCGCCGAACGGTTCGGCCTGCACCCGCTCGCCGTGGAGGACGCCGTACACGCGCATCAGCGGCCCAAGCTGGAGCGCTACGACGACACCCTGTTCGCGGTGTTCAAGACGGTCACCTACGTCGAGCACGAACAGCTCTCCGCGACCAGCGAGATCGTCGAGACCGGCGAGATCATGGTCTTCCTCGGCAACGACTTCGTGGTCACCGTGCGGCACGGCCGGCACGGCGCGCTCGGCGATCTGCGCTGTCGCCTGGAGGACGGCGCCGAACTGCTCGCCGCGGGCCCCTCGGCGGTGCTGCACGCGGTCGCCGACCGGGTGGTGGACACCTACCTCGACGTCGCCCAGCTCATCCAGGACGACATCGACCAGGTCGAGAACGACGTGTTCGGCGGCGGTGGCGCGGGCGACGCGGGCCGGATCTACCAGCTCAAGCGCGAACTGCTCGAACTCAAGCGCGCGGTCGCCCCGCTCGCCCGCCCGCTGCACGCGCTCGCCGAGCGGCCGATGCGCCAGGTGCACCCCGACATCCGCGAGTACTTCCGCGACGTCGAGGACCACCTGTCCCGGGTCGGCGAACAGGTGGCGTCGTTCGACGAGTTGCTGACCTCGATCCTGCAGGCCAACCTCGCGCAGGTGACGGTCGCGCAGAACGAGGACATGCGCAAGATCTCGGCCTGGGTGGCGATCTTCGCCGTGCCCACGATGCTCGCCGGGGTGTACGGGATGAACTTCGAGCACATGCCCGAGCTGAAGTGGCGGTACGGCTACCCGATGACGTTGTCGGTGATCGTGGTCGTGTGCACGCTGATGCACCGGGGCTTCCGCCGCAACGGCTGGTTGTAGCGGGCGCGGCGGGCCTCGGGGCGGGTCGACCCCGGGGCGCCGGCCCGCCTACAACTCCAGTCGGCCCACCAGGTTGCGCGCCCGCTCGGCCAGGTCGGGCCGCACCACCACGTCGTAGCGCGAGGCCACGATCTGGCTGGTCGACACGAAGTCCCGGCGTCCGCCCAGCGCCTTGTACCCCAACCAGCCGAACAGGGCACCCGCGGCGATGCCCCAGATCAGGCCCATCAGCACCAGCCAGAGCCACCCGTGCGCGCGCACCGCGAAGATGCCCAGGAACAGGCCGATCATCAACCCGAACCACGCACCGCTCGCCGCGCCGGACGCCGCCGCCTTGCCGGCGGTGAGCCGACCCAGCACGTTCTCGACCATGCGCAGGTCGGCACCGACGATCGCGGTGTTCTCCACCGGGAACTCGTGGTCCGACAGATAGTCGACCGCCCGCTGGGCACCCGCGTAGTTCGTGTAGGACGCGATGACCTGGCCGGTATTCGCCAGGTCGGGCCCGGGCGCACCCGCGCCGGGAGGAAGGTTCTGACCGAACATGCTGCCGCCTCGCCTGAATGCCGGCCCAATCCCGGCCCTATGGTCGTTCGACCGGGAGCCTGTACCCGACAGGATCCGTGACAACACGCGACCAATGGGCCGAATGGCCGGCAGCGCCCAGGTGTGCGGCGGCCGGCGGCGGCCGGCCGGCGCCCTACCCCGCCAAGGCCTCGCGCACTGCGGTCCCCACCGCGTCCGGGCGGTCCAGCATGACGAAGTGGGCGGAGTCGTCCAGCACCTCGCAGCGGCCCTGCGGGGACAGGTTCGCCAGGGTGCGCAGGGCCCGGACCCAGCGGGCCCGGGCGGCCAGGCTCTCGTAGCCCCCGGCGGCGGCCAGCACCCGCAGCGGCACGTCCGGCAGCGGTGCGACCCGGCGCAGGTCGGCGAGTTCGGCGGCCACGTCGAAGTACGTGGCGTTCTCGGTGAGCGCCGCCGCGAAGAACCGCCCCGAGCCGTACGACCCGCGCACCCAGCGCGCGTCCGCCACGTCCCGGTGCCGACGCGACTGGGTGAACAGGATCGACCGTCGCGCCGCGGGCCCGATCGCCCGACTCACGCCGGTGGCCCGCATCGCCCCGCCCAGCGCCCTGGCCGCCCGGATCCGGGCCTGCCGGGCCGGTCGCGGGCGCGGCTTCTCCTCGTTGCTCGGGTCGACCAGGACCAGGCCCGCCGTGCGCTCGGGGTACATCCGGGCGAAGCCCTCGACGTGGAACGCGCCGAGCGAGTGGGCGAGCAGGATGTACGGGCCGGGCAACGCGAGCGCGTCGGCCAACGCGGCGATGCGGTCGGCCTCGTGGGCCAGCGTGGGCGCCCGCGGGTCGGGCTGCGAGTAGCCCAGGCCGGGACGGTCGAAGCGCACCACCGTGCAGTCGGCGGTGAGCAGCGGCACCACCGGATCCCAGTCGAACCACGCGCCGCCGAGCCCGCTGGTGGCGATCACCACGGGCCCGGCACCCTCGCGGACCACGTGCAGCGCGGTCCCGTCGATCCGGACGAAATCCCCGGGCGGTACCGGTACCGGGTGTCTCGCGATCATGGTGGGCTCCCCGTCACTCGAGGTTGCGCGTGTCGCCATCATCGGTCGCGCTTTCGGTCCGGACGCGCAGCGACGCGGCCGACCGCGGCAACCGGACGCATACCAGACCCGCTTGGCCGCCTCGGCCGCGTGCTCGGATACCGCACACGCGAGGGGTGTACGGCCCGTTCCGCCGCACACCCCAACGAGCCCCGATCAGCCGCGCAGCTTGTAGTCCTCCAGCAACCGCCGCCCGATGATCATCTTCTGGATCTCGGCGGTGCCCTCGCCGATCAGCAGCATGGGCGCCTCGCGGTACAGGCGCTCGATCTCGAACTCCTTCGAGAACCCGTACCCGCCGTGGATCCGGAACGCGTCCTCGACGACCTCCTTGCAGTATTCGGAGGCCAGGTACTTGGCCATCCCCGCTTCGAGGTCGTTGCGCTCGCCCGCGTCCTTCTTGCGCGCCGCGTTGACCATCATCGCGTGCGCGGCCTCGACCTTGGTGGCCATCTCGGCGAGCTTGAACTGGATCGCCTGGTGCCCGGTCAGCGGCTTGCCGAAGGTCTCCCGCTGCTGCGCGTAGCGGATGCCCAGCTCGAACGCGCGCTGCGCGACCCCGCAGCCGCGCGCGGCCACGTTCACCCGGCCCACCTCGACGCCGTCCATCATCTGGTAGAAGCCCTTGCCGGGCACCCCGCCCAGAATTCGATCGGCCGGCACCCGGCAGTTGTCGAGCACCATCTCGGTGGTGTCGACGCCCTTGTAGCCCATCTTGTCGATCTTGCCGGGGATGGTCAGGCCCGGGCGCGTCTCGCCGAAGCCGGACTCCTTGTCGATCAGGAACGTGGTCATGTTCCGGTAGACCGAGTCCTCGCCCAGCTCGGTCTTGGTCAGCACCGCGACCAGGTTGGCGCTGCCGCCGTTGGTGAGCCACATCTTCTGGCCGTTGAGGACGTAGAACTCGCCGTCCGGCACCGCCTTGGTGCGGATCGCCGACACGTCCGACCCGCAGTGCGGCTCCGACATCGAGAACGCGCCGCGGATCTCGCCCTCGGCCATCTTCGGCAGGTAGTACGCCTTCTGCTCGTCGGTGCCGTGCTGCTTGATCATGTACGCGACGATGAAGTGCGTGTTGATGATGCCGGACACGCTCATCCAGCCGCGCGCGATCTCCTCGACCACCAGCGCGTAGGTCAGCAGCGACTCGCCGAGGCCGCCGTACTCCTCCGGGATCATCAGGCCGAACAGGCCCATGGCCTTCATGCCCTCGACGATCTCCGCCGGGTACTCGTCCCGGTGCTCCAGCTCGGTCGCGACCGGAATGATCTCCTTGTCCACGAACGTGCGGACGGTGGCGAGGATCTCCCGCTGGACTTCGGTGAGTCCGTCGGTCTGTGCGAGGCGGCCCATGGGCGGCGCTCCTTCCGTCTGCGCATGTCCGGGCCCCACACCCTCGGGGTCCCGGCCACGCTTCTGGCTTAGAGAGTTACCGGGGAGTATCCACGAGCGCGCCGGGTCGCGACAGAGGGGGTCCGTAACGCGGGCACCCCGATTTCGAACGATCTGTCGGTCACTCGACCTCGCTCAGACCGCCACGCCCGCCCGCCACACCGCGCGCACCAGCGGTACACCGGGCCGGTAGGCGAGGTGGACGTGCGAGGGCGCGTCCAGCTCGACCACGTCGGCGCGCGCCCCCGGCCGCAGCACGCCCACGTCCGAGCGACGCAGCGCGCGCGCACCGCCGGCGGTCGCCGCGTACAGCGCCTCGTCGGGCGTCATGCCCATGTCGCGCACCGCGAGCGCGATGCAGAACGGCATCGACGTGGTGAAGCTGGAGCCGGGGTTGCAGTCGGTGGACAGCGCCACCTCGACGCCGGCGGCGAGCAGTCGGCGGGCGTCGGGGTAGACCGCGCGGGTGGAGAACTCCGCGCCGGGGAGCAGCGTGGCCACCGTGTCGCCGGCCGCGAGCGCGTCCACGTCGGCGTCGGCGAGGTGGGTGCAGTGGTCGGCCGAGGCCGCGCCCAGCTCGACGGCCAGTCGTACGCCGGGCCCGTGCCCGAGCTGGTTGGCGTGGACGCGCGGGATCAGGCCCTTCGCCTTGCCGGCGGTCAGGATCGCTCGCGCCTGGTCGCCGTCGAACGCGCCGCGCTCGCAGAAGACGTCCACCCAGCGGGCGTGCGGCGCGCAGGCGTCCAGCATCGGGCCGGTGACCAGGTCGACGTAGCCGGCCGGGTCCTCGGCGTATTCCGGCGCGACGATGTGCGCGCCGAGATAGGTGGTCTCGGCGGTGAACGCCGACGCGATGCGCAGCGCGCGTTCCTCGTCGGCGACGGTGAGGCCGTAGCCGGACTTGATCTCGATCGTGGTGGTGCCCTGCCGCGCCGCCTCGCCGACCAGCCGGCCGGCGTTGGCGGCCAGTTGCTGCTCGCTCGCGGCCCGGGTCGCGGCCACCGTGGTACGGATCCCGCCGGCCCGGTACGCCTGGCCGGACATCCGCGCGTCGAACTCGGCGGTGCGGTCCCCGGCGAAGACCAGGTGCGAGTGCGAGTCGACGAAGCCGGGCTGGACCGCGCGGCCCTCGGCGTCGTGCCGGGTGTCCGCGTCCGGGGCGCTCGCGGCGGCCCCCACCCATACGATGCGGTCGCCGTCGAGCACGAGGGCCGCGTCCCGGAGCAGGCCGAGGGGGCCGGCGCCGAGTTCGGGGTCGTTGGTGACCAGCGAGCCGATGTTGGTGATCAGGGTGGTGGCCACGCGCGAGTGGTCCCTTCGGTCCGGGGTGGTGGCCGTTCGCGGCGGAGCGGCCGGGGTGCGAGGGAGACGGCCGCTCCGCAGGGGAGCGGCCGTGGATCAGCGGAACAGCTCGTGAATTGCCGTGGTCAGCGCCTGCGGGACCGCCTCCACGAGCTGGTGCACGCCGTCGCGGACGACCACCCGGCCGTCGACCAGCACGTGGGTGACGTCGCCCGCGGCGGCGGCGAACACGGCCGCCTCGCCCGCCAGCCGGGGCATGGTCCCGGCCAGCCGCACCGAGTCCAGACCGATCGTGGTGAGGTCGGCCAGGGCGCCCGCCTCGATCCGGCCCGCGTCCGGCCACCCGAGGGCCCGGTGGCCGACGGTCGTGGCGTACGCGAGCAGCGCGGCCGAGGTGAAGTGGCCGCGTCGCCCGGTGCGCAGGCGTTCGTCGAGTTCGACCGCGCGGGCCTCCTCGAACAGGTCGATCACCGCCTGGCTGTCGCTGCCCAGGGACAGCGGCACCCCGGCCCGGACCAGGTCGCCGGCCGGGCCGATGCCGTCGGCGAGATCGCGCTCGGTGGTCGGGCAGAAGCACACCCCCGCCCCGGACCGGGCCAGTGCGGCGATGTCGGCGTCGGTGAGGTGGGTGGCGTGTACCGCCGTCGCGTTCGGGCTCCAGAACCCGTGCGCGTCGAGCAGCGCGGTGGGGGTCGACCCGTAGTGCGCGACGCACGCCGCGTTCTCGGCGGGCTGCTCGGACAGGTGCACGTGTACCGGCACACCCTCGGTCCGCGCCGCCCAGCCGGCGTAGTCGTCCTCCTTGGCGAACGCCCGCACGGAGTGGATGGCCGCCCCGATCCGGGTGTTGGCGTCGCCGCGCAGCGCACTCCAGCGCTCGTACCAGGCGTCGGAGTCGCCGTCGCCGAAGCGGCGCTGCACGCCCGCCAACGGCTGGTGGCCGTCGGCGGTGAGGCCGCCGTGCAGGTAGCAGGTGTCGAGCAGGGTGAGCCGCACGCCGGCCTGCCGGGCCGCCTCGATCAGCGCGTGGCCCATCGCGTTCGGGTCGTCGTACGGCGTGCCGTCCGGGCCGTGGTGCAGGTAGTGGAACTCGCCCACGGAGGTGATCCCGGCCAGCGCCATCTCGGCGTACACCGCCCGCGCGAGCGCGAGGTAGGTGTCCGGGTCGAGCCTGCCGGCCGCCTGGTACATCTGGTCGCGCCAGGTCCAGAAGGTGCCGGTGCCGGACTGGGTGCGCCCGCGCAGCGCCCGGTGGAAGGCGTGCGAGTGGGCGTTGGCCAGGCCCGGCAGGGTCAACCCGGGCAACACCGAGGCGCCGGCCGGCACCGGGCGGTCGGGGGTGACCGAGGTGATGCGGCCGTCGGCGATCGAGAGCACCACGTCGCGCTCGATCCCGGTGCGGGTCCACACCAGTTCACACCAGTATTCGCTCACACCGCGTCCTCGCTCGTCAGGTCCGTCACCACGTCGGCCAGCGCCGCCACACCCGCGAGGCAGTCCACCATCTCCGCGCTCTCCGCCGGCGAGTGCGACACGCCGGTGGGGTTGCGGACGAACACCATCGCGGTGGGCACGTGCGCGGACAGGATGCCCGCGTCGTGGCCGGCGCCGGTGGGCAGGATCGGTGCGCCGCCGAGCCGCTTGGCGATGCGGTCGCGCAGCGGTGCGGCGAACTCGACGATCGGCGTGTACGACTCGCGGGCGACCTGGACACAGACCGCGTCGCGCTCGCCGCGCTCGGTGGCGGTGCGGATGATCTCGCCGACCACCTCGTCCAGGGTCTGCTCGTCGGCGGCGCGCGCGTCGAGCCAGCCGTGCACCTCGGACGCGATCGCGTTGGCCGCGCCGGGGCGCGCGTCGACCTTGCCGAAGGTGGCCAGGGCACCGGCGAGATGGGCCTTCTTGCGGGCCGCGAGCACGGTGTTGGCGTAGGTGAGCATCGGGTCGCGCCGGTCCTCCAGACGGGTGGTGCCCGCGTGGTTGGCCTCGCCCCGGAAGTCGAAGCGCCAGCGCCCGTGCGGCCAGATCGCCGAGGCGACGCCCACCGCGCGGTCCCGGTGCACCAGGTCGCGGCCCTGCTCCACGTGCAGTTCGACGAACGCGGCGATGCGACCGAGCCGTTCGGGGTCGGGCCCGATCGCGGCCGGGTCGAATCCGGCGCGCTCCATCGCGTCGCCCAGGAACACCCCGTCGGCGTCCTTCAGCGCCCGCGCCTGCTCCGGGGTCAGTACCCCTGCGGACAACCGCGATCCGACGCAGGCCACGTTGAACCGGGCGCCCTCCTCGTCGCCGAAGTTGACGATGCCCAGCGGGCGGGTCGGCTCCTCGCCGCGCTCGCGCAGCAGGTCGAGCGCGGCGAAGGAGGAGACCACGCCCAGCGGTCCGTCGTAGGCGCCGCCGTCGGGCACCGAGTCGAGGTGGCTGCCGATCACGACCGCGTCGGGGCCGGTCGCGGTCCACGCCCACTGGTTGCCGTTGCGGTCCTCCTCGTACAGCAGTCCCCGACTCCGCGCCTGCTCGCGAAACCACGCGCGGCACTCGGCGTCGGCCCCGGTCCACGCGAAGCGGCGATAACCGCCGGACGCAGCGCGACCCACCGGGAGCAGGTCGCGCCACATCGCCTCGAAGCCGGTGCTCACGCGTCGCCTTCTCGCATCGGCACTCGCACACCACGCTCGTCCGCGACCTCGCCGGCCAGGTCGTAGCCCGCGTCGACGTGGCGGATCACCCCCATGCCGGGGTCGTTGGTGAGCACGCGGCGGATCTTCTCGCCGGCCAGCGGCGTGCCGTCGGCGACGGTGACCTGGCCCGCGTGGATCGAGCGGCCGATGCCGACCCCGCCGCCGTGGTGGATGGACACCCACGAGGCGCCGGAGGCCACGTTGACCATCGCGTTGAGCAGCGGCCAGTCGGCGATCGCGTCGGAGCCGTCGAGCATGCCCTCGGTCTCGCGGTACGGGCTGGCCACCGAGCCGCAGTCGAGGTGGTCGCGGCCGATCACGATCGGCGCGGCCAACTCGCCCGAGGCGACCATGTCGTTGAACCGCTCGCCGGCCCGGTCCCGCTCGCCGTAGCCGAGCCAGCAGATCCGCGCGGGCAGCCCCTGGAAGTGCACCTTCTCCTGGGCCAGCTTGATCCAGCGGGCCAGCGACTCGTTCTCCGGGAACAGGTCGAGCACGGCCTTGTCGGTCTTGGCGATGTCGCGCGCGTCGCCGGAGAGCGCGGCCCAGCGGAACGGGCCCTTGCCCTCGCAGAACAGTGGCCGGATGTACGCCGGGACAAAGCCCGGGAAGTCGAACGCCCGCGTGTAGCCCGCGAGTTGCGCCTCGCCGCGGATCGAGTTGCCGTAGTCGAAGACCTCGGCGCCCTTGTCCTGGAAGCCGACCATGGCTTCGACGTGCCTGGCCATCGACTCGCGCGCGCGGTCGGTGAACTCGGCGGGCTTGGTCCGCGCGTATTCGGCCATGTCCTCGAACGCGACGCCGACCGGCAGGTAGGCGAGCGGGTCGTGGGCCGAGGTCTGGTCGGTGACGATGTCGATCGGGGCGTCCATCGCGAGCAGCTGCGGGACCAGTTCGGCGGCGTTGCCGAGCAGGCCGATGGACAGCGGCCGGCGGGCGTCGCGCGCCTCGACGGCGAGTTGCAGCGCGGCGTCCAGCGTCTCGACCCGGGTGTCGCAGTAGCCGTGTTCGATGCGCCGGTCGATGCGCGAGGGGTCGCAGTCGATACAGATGACCACGCCGCCGTTCATGGTGACGGCCAGCGGTTGCGCGCCGCCCATGCCGCCGAGCCCGGCGGTGAGGGTGATGGTGCCCTCCAGGCTGCCGCCGAAGCGCTTGGCGGCGACCGCGGCGAAGGTCTCGTAGGTGCCCTGGAGGATGCCCTGGGTGCCGATGTAGATCCACGAACCGGCGGTCATCTGGCCGTACATGGTCAGCCCGGCCGACTCCAGCCGGCGGAACTCCTCCCAGTTGGCCCAGTCGGGCACCAGGTTGGAGTTGGCGATCAGTACGCGCGGCGCCCACTCGTGGGTCTGCATCACGCCGACCGGACGGCCCGACTGCACGAGCAGTGTCTCGTCCTGCTTCAGCGTGGTCAGCGTGCGGGTGATCGCCTCGAAGGAGCGCCAGTCGCGGGCGGCCTTGCCGGTGCCGCCGTAGACGACCAGCTTGTCCGGGTGCTCGGCGACCTCGGGGTCGAGGTTGTTGAGCAGCATCCGCAGGGCGCCCTCCTGCTGCCAGCCCCGAGTGGTGAGCGTGCTGCCGCGCGGTGCGCGCACCTCGCGCGGTCCTGCGGTGTGGTCCGACATGGCGGCGCCCCTTCTGCTTCGGCGTGCATCGGTCCGTGTGCGGAACCGGATGCGGATCTGTTCGGGCATCTGTATGAAAACATTCAGTCGCTTTCGGAGTGAATCTATCTGTTCGATGAGGTGGCGCCAAGAGAGCCGGCCGAGTGGACCGCACGCGGACCGCGACAACAAGGGATTTGACCCATCCGGTGCCATTTCCGATGCCCGGTGATCGGCCGGGACCGGCGCCGGGTAGCCCGACCGCATGGATCTGCAGGAGGTGCTGTGGGCGATCACCGCCCTGGGTGCGTTCGTGGCGTTCGCGGGCCTGGTGATGCTGCTGGGCGGGCGCGGGCGGGAGCCGGGCGTGGTGGCCCTGGTGGTGATGACGGGCGCGCTGCTGTGCACCGGCGGCTTCCTGCTCAGCGTTCCGCGCTATCGGGACACCGCGCTGATCGCGGGCGGATCGGCGGCGGTGGGTGTACTGGCCATGCTCGCGGCGATCACGCTGATGCCGGCGCACCGGGGGGCGGGTGAGGGGCCGCGCGGGGTGACGTTGGAGAAGGACCCCAGGCGGCGCGGTTGAGGCGGGTGCTGTTTCCTCTCGGTTCCGCTCAGCCCTGCCTGCCGTAGAGGCGGAGCGCGATCGGGGCGCACACGAGGGCGATGCCGGCGGTCGTGGCGAGGGACCAGGCGACCGCGCCGCCGGCGGCGCCGGTGTCGTTCATCAGGTCCCGGGACGCGGTCGCGAGCCGGCTGAGCGGGTTGACGTCGACGAAGGCCCGGAGCCAGCCGGGCATGGTGTCGGGCCGCACGAAGATGTTGCCGGCGAAGGAGAGCGGGATCAGTACGGCGTTCGCGATGCTCAGCACGACGGCCGGGTCGCGCACGACCAGGGCGACCGCGGCCCAGAGCAGGGACAACGCGAGTCCGAACACGACCGCCAGGGCCACCGCAGCGAGCACCCCCGGCGCGCCGCCGGCGGGGCGGTAGCCCATGGCCAGGCCGAGGCCCACCACGATGGTTGAGGCGAACAGGTAGCGGGCGGCGTCGCTGAGCAGGCCGCCGAGGATGAACGCGCCGCGCCACACGGGCAGGCCGCGGAAGCGGTCGAAGGCCCCGCTGCGCACGTCCTGCGCGAGTCGGGCCCCGCCGTACATCGTGACGATCGCAATGCTCATGCCGAGCACGCCGGGCAGGAGGGTCGTGAGGTAGTCGCCGGTCGATCCGCCGAGCGCGCCGCCGAACAGGTAGGTGAACAGCACGGTGAACAGGATCGGGATGGCGGCGGAGTCCACGAGTTGTTTGGGGTCGTGCCTGATCTTGAGCATGGCGCGCCGGCCGAAGGCGGCCGAGGCGGCGAGTGCCCCGGCGCGGTGACGGACCCGCCCGGCGGCGAGCAGGGCGTCGATCGGGTCGGCGTGCGCCGCGGCGGCCCGGGTCTTCATGCCTGCGACTCCTCGTGGTCGGCGCCGGCCGGAGCGGTCCGCCGGCCGGTCAAGGCAAGGAATGCCTCGTCGAGGCTGGGCCGGCCGAGGGAGAACTCGGCGATGCCCACCCCGGCGTCGGCCAACCGGGTCATCGTGTGCCCGACCAGTCGGCCGACGTCCGCCGAGTCGGATCCGCCGGCGAGCGCCACGGACAGGGCGAGCGGGTCGTCGGCGAGCCGGACCGAGCCCGGGACGTCGGCCAGGATGCGGAGCGCCCGGGGGCGGTGCTCGCCGTCGAGCAGTCGCAGGTGCAGCGTGCCCGCGCCGACGCGGGACTTGAGCTGGGCACCGGTGCCCTCGGCCACGATCCGGCCGTCGTCGATGACCGCGATGCGCTCGGCGAGCCGGTCGGCCTCCTCCAGGTACTGGGTGGTGAGCAGCACGGTGGTGCCCGTCGCGGCGATCCGGCGGACCAGCTCCCACACCCGGTTGCGGCTGTGCGGGTCGAGGCCGGTGGTCGGCTCGTCGAGGAAGAGCACGTCGGGGGTCGTGATCAGGCCCGCGCCGATGTCGAGCCGGCGGCGCATGCCTCCCGAGTAGCCGCTCACCGGGCGGCCGGCCGCGCGGGTGAGATCGAACGCGGCGAGCAGGTCGTCGGCGCGCCGGGCGGCGACGGCCCGGGTCAGGCCGTGCAGTCGGCCCAGGATCAGCAGGTTCTCGCGGCCGGTCAGGTCCTCGTCGAGGGAGGCGTACTGGCCGGTCACCGCCACCCGGGCGCGGATCGCGTGTGCCTCGGTCGTTACGTCGTGGCCGAGCACGCGGGCGGTGCCGCCGTCCGGCCGGGTCAGCGTGGCCAGGATGCGGATCGTGGTGGTCTTGCCCGCCCCGTTGGGGCCGACGAACCCGAACACCTGTCCCCGCCCGATGGTGAGGTCGATGCCGTCCAGCGCGCGATTGCCGCCGAAGACCTTGACCAGACCGCGTGCCTCGATCGCCGGGTGATCGCCACCCGAGCTTTTCTTTGACATGACGTAAGAGTTGAGCGAACTCTTGCAGCTTGTCAAGGTTATGGCGGGAGCCATAGATTCCGGACATGGTCGACCCGCCCGCCACCGCTCCGCCGCCGGCTCGCCGCCGCCGCGCCGACGCCCGACGCAGCATCGGCGCCATCCTCGACGCGGCCCGGGTGGTGCTCGGCGAACGGCCCGACGCGAGCATGGAGGACATCGCCGGCGCGGCGGGCGTCACGCGCCAGACCGTCTACGCGCACTTCCCGTCCCGGGACGCGCTGGTGGCCGGGCTGGTCGAGTCCGCAGCCGCCGAATACGCCGGCCTGCTCGACGAGGCGGACCTCGACACGGCCCCGCCGGTGGAAGCCCTGACCCGATTCCTCGACGCCGGCTGGCGCTTCCTGGACCGCTACCCCCTGCTCGTCAACGCCGGCGCCCCCCGAATCCCCCGCCCGATCGACGACCCCCACGACTTCGCCCCACCGCGCCTGAAACGCCTCCTACAACGCGGCCAAGATGCAGGCGACTTCGCCCCCACGCCCCCGGCCGCCTGGCTGGCCCCCGCCATCTTCGCCCTCCAACACGCGGCAGTGGCCGAAACCACCACCGGCCGCCTCACCAGAGCGGAGGCACAAACCCTGTGCCTACAAAGCACCCTCCGCCTGTGCGGCGCCAACCCGGATCATCGCTGATTCCAACCGATTTCACCGGCAAAGCCACCGTGCCCACGCAGCGCCCGCGATGGTCCAACCGCATCAACCGCCGTACCGCCTCAAGCAGTTCCGCGTCGAGGTCGATTGCCACCAGGTGCCCGATCGGACACAGGTAGGGCGACTGTCCGGCCGCGTGCGGCTGCACGACGGCGACCCGCTCCGACGCCGGAGGGAGCGCCACGACGGTGCCGCTCGGAAGCTCCGCGTGGCCATCGACGTGCCGGACCCGCGAACCCATACGGATCGTCGCTCCTCCACTGTCCCGGACCGCCGGACTCCGCATCGGTGCCCCTTCGTCGCCCATGCGTTCGCGCCCGGAGTCCCGAACGCCCTCCTCCGCATCCGAGCCGAGGTGGCCGAGCAGCCCGGCGCGGCACGAATCAAGTACGCGATGAAGCTCGCGATAGCGCACGCGCACGTCCCACCACTCGCCCAGCGCAATGCACGGCTTCATCGGGCACCCTCGTCGCCCGCCGCCGGGATCGTGCACCACGTACACGAGCCATCGCGCCCCCAGGCACCGGTCAGCGCCTGAACGATCATCAGCCCACGACCGTCTTCCGCGTCCTCGTCGAAGGGCCGGATGTCGAGCCGTCCGTCGGCGTGGTCGTCGACTTCGATGCGAATCGCGCCGGACTCGTCGCAGGCGAGCATGAAGGTGACGGTGTCCGACTCCGCGTGCTCGATCGCGTTCGTGACGAGTTCGCTGACCACCACGCCGGCCATGTGGATGGCGTCGGAGTCCCGGTGACCGCAATGGCGAAGCTGCGAGCGGGTAAACCGGCGCATCTGTTCCACCCGCCGGGGATGCGGCTCGAACTCCACCTCGATGTGGCCGCGTTCGATGCGCCCTCCGGCTGTTGCGGGCAAGGCCGCGACGATGTGCGGCGGTTCCGTCGATAGCTGGTGCCGAAGCATGACCAGACGCCTCCAAAGGGGCACATGCGGGCACCGCCGAGCAGGCATGAAGATCTCCTGCGCCCGTCGCCGTCCGCATGGTAGTGATCACTACACGTAGTGCTGGTTGCATTAGAGTCGCGACTGCAACTTCTATTTGCAACACGCATCAGTCAAGCGCAGGCAAAATTTGGCGTGCTCGTATGTACGTGCGCTTCACTGATGCGCCGACCAGGGAGGGACAACGGATGCCCACAACACCGATGTTGGCTCGGCGGAGGCTCGGCAACGAACTCCGCACGTTGCGAGACCTGCGACGACTCACGGTCGAGGAGGTGGGGGCGCAACTCGGGTGGCACAAGTCCAAGGTGTCGCGGATCGAGAACGCACAGTCGGGCATCACGCGACGCGACCTGTACAAACTGATGGAGCTATATGAGGTCGACTCGGACGGCCGGGAAAAGTGCGAGGCGCTGGTCGCGGACGGGCGGGAACGCTCGTGGTGGGCCGTGGCTCCCTACTCGGATGTGCTGACCAGCGATTACCAGGAGCAAATCGGCTTGGAGGCCGAAGCCGCGACCGAGTGGGAGTACCAGCCGCTGCTGATCCCGGGCATGCTCCAGACAGCCGACTACGCCCGCGCGGTGATCAGTTCGGGTCCGTTCGTCCAGGATCCCGACGACATCGAAACGCTTGTGGACGTTCGTTCACGCAGGCAGCGGATCCTGACGCAGGACGATCCGCTGGAATATGCCGGTGTGATCACCATGGCCGCGCTCATGTACGAGCATGGCGGTCGAGCAGTTCTCCGAGCTCAGCTCGCGCACCTGCTCAAGCTGACCGAACTGCCGCACATCACCTTGCACATCATCCCGTACCACGTGAGCAGCGGTGGATACACCGGCGGATTGACCCTGCTGCACTTCGCTGAGAAGCAAGACCCTTCCGTGGCGCTGCTGGACACTGTGACGCTGAGCCAGATGCGGGATAATGCAAGGGAGTTGCGACGGTACATCAGGTTCTTCGAGCATCTGCGGGCCGTAGCACTCGACACGGCAGCCACCCGAGAGACCATCACGAAGCGACTGGAAGAACTCAAGTGACCCACCAGCTTCCCCCTGTCGTCGCGCGCGCATCCGAATACGGCACTCTGCACTGGTTCAAGAGCCGTCGCAGCGGAAACCAGAACGGTTGCGTATCCATCGCCCACACCGACACGCGCACTGCGGTCCGGGACAGCAAGCGTCCGGACGGGCCCGCGTTCGCCGTGCCTCACACGGCCTGGGCGGCATTCCTCTCGGACCTCGATCTGGGATAGTCGACGGCGACGAGAGCCCCTCCCCGGAGGGGCTCTTTGCGTTTCGGTCGATCCGTCTTCCAACCGAAGCCTTCCTTACAACCTCGAATGGTGTTGCACGGAAGCTACGGGCGCCCGCGGCTCAGGTGGTGAACAGGCCGCGGTCGCCGGCTTGGCGTTCGAAGTCTTCCAATCGGGCCAAGATCGGGGCGCCGTACGAGCCGAAGACCAGTTGCGAGCCGACGGACTACGACAAATCGGGCGAGTGGGCGCGCCTGGACGAGAAGGCCGGCCGGCTGGACATCGAGGACATCACCGAGAATTGGCAAGCCGCTGTCGGCCTGCACCCCTTCCCGATCGTGGTCGAATCGTTGCGATTCAACTGGCGCTACATGAAGAAGCACGGTGTTCGAGGCTTCTACGAGATGACCTCGGGCTACGTCGCGGCGCTGATCGCCAACAGCGAACGGTGGGAAGCAGCCTGGCTCGCTGAGCGCACAACCGGCACGGTAAACCGCCTGACGACAATCGAATGTGACTTGGCATCGATCGAAGCGCCAATGCACTGCGACGCCTGCAAGAAGACCATCACCGCAGTTCTGTACCTGGACGACTGACAGGCGCTCAACAGTCGGCAGCCGCGCCCTCGGAGAACGCGGGCGCGGCTGTGCCGTGTTCGACTATTCGGCGAAAGACTCGGCGACCTGGTCGACCGGGTGCGCGGTTTGCTCGCCGGACGTCATGTCGCGAACGATCACCTCACCGGCCGCTCGTTCGCGGTCGCCGTAAATCAGACAGAACCGCGCGCCTTCGGCCGCCGCCCACTTCAACTGCCGGGCGAGCTTGCTACTCGAACCCATGTAGACGCCCGTACGCAGCCCGGCACGACGGACTGCGGCAGCCATCCGAAACGCTTCGTCGGCGTGGTCGTCTCCGAGCACGGTTACCGCGACGTCCAGCACAGAAGCAGGCTTCTCGCCGGCCGATGTCAGCAGCGGAAGGATGCGTTCGATTCCCAACGACCCACCACAAGCGGGGGTTTCGGCACCGCCGGACATGCGCCCGATGAGGCCGTCGTATCGTCCGCCGGAGGCGATCGACCCGGGCATGCCCGGCGCCGTCACCTCGTAGATGACACCCGTGTAGTAGTCGAGGCCCCGAACCAGGCTCGGCACAAAGGCGATGCGCTCGCGCGGGACGGTGGCGGACAGCAGATCCAGCAGCCGATCGATCTCGGCCAACCCTTCTTGTCCGATGGGGCTGTTCGTCAACTCCTTGCGAATGCGTGTAATCGAGTCCGTCGCCGTGAGGTCGGCAACCAGGCTGCTCGCGGTTGCTTCGAACTGGCCGCGGCCTTCGACCAGTTCCCGTACGACCGCTTCCGGGCGGAGCTTGTCGAGTTTGTCCAGCGTGATCAGCACGCCTCCGCCAGCGTTGGCCGGCACCCCGTACACCTCCAACAGCCCCATGAGGACCTTGCGACTGTTGACCATGAATCGGAACTCGGGAACGCCGAGTGCGTCCAGCGCTTCATACAGAGCGGACACGACCTCGGCGTCGGCCAGTGGGGACGCGGTACCCACAACGTCCAGGTCACATTGCACAAACTCCCGAAACCGACCCTTGCCCGGGCGGTCGGCGCGCCATACAGGCGCCAGTGCGTACCGCTTGTACGGCGTCGGAAGCCGGCTCCCGTACGCTGCCACGACCCGCGCGAGAGGGACCGTGTGGTCATAGCGCAGCGCCAGATCCGCTTCCCCGGTCGCTTCGTGCTCCCCACGCCGAAGAATCTTGAAAACAAGCTTGTCGCCTTCGTCGCCGTACTTGCCCGTCAGAACTTCGAGCCGTTCGAACGCGGGAGTCTGCAGGGGCTGGAAGCCATACCGCGCAAAGACGTCTCGAACCGTGGCGAACGCCCGTTCGCGGGCTTCGGATTCGGCCGCGAGAAAATCCCTGGTGCCGGACGGGGGAAGGAAGCTTTCGGTTGCCATGGGACGAATGATTCCGCATGTCGAGCAGGCGTCCGTCGCTCTCGGGCCGCCGTCCGAGCGGTCGCAGCCGAAGGTGGCGACGGGGACGACGGCACCGGCAACGAGTGCGCTACGAACGCCCAGACCGCTGTTCGGGACAGCAAGAAGCCGACGGGACCGGCGTTCGCCGTTCGGTCCGCCTCCTGGATGTCGTTCGTCTCCGCGGTTCGCTGACCTTCGGGACGGCGAAAGCCCCTCTCGTGGAGGGGCTTTCGCTTTTTGCCGACGGCCGATCGCCGGTGCGTCCTCGGCGGCGCGCGGTCCGGGCGCTCGGTCGGTCAGGACGGCCAGGCGCTCGCCTGCCAGGCGCCCGGGCCCGGCCGCAATGGTCGGCGTACCAGGCGCGCCGGGTCGTTCCACTGCGACGGGGCCGCCGGCGCCGGCGCGGGTGCGCCGCCGCCGCTCGCCTTGGCCGCCACGACGGTGACGATCACCGCCAACTCCTCCGGGGTGGGTTCACCCCGCACCACCTTGATCATGGGGACCTCCGGGTCCTGGCCGGGCTAGAGCGGGATGTTGCCGTGCTTCTTCGGCGGCAGCGTCTCGCGCTTGCCGCGCAGTGCCCGCAGCGCCTTGACCACGTGGGCCCGGGTGGACGACGGGCGGATGACCGCGTCCACGTAGCCGCGCTCGGCGGCCACGTACGGGTTGCACAGCGTGTCCTCGTACTCCTGGATCAGCCGCGCGCGGGTCGCCTCGGGGTCGTCCGCGGCGGCGATCGTGCGCCGGTGCAGGATGTTGGCCGCGCCCTGCGCGCCCATCACCGCGATCTGCGCGGTCGGCCAGGCCAGGTTGACGTCGGCGCCCAGGTGCTTGGAGCCCATCACGTCGTACGCGCCGCCGTACGCCTTGCGGGTGATGATCGTGACCAGCGGCACGGTGGCCTCGGCGTAGGCGTAGATCAGCTTCGCGCCGCGGCGGATGATGCCGTTCCACTCCTGGTCGGTGCCCGGCAGGAAGCCCGGGACGTCGACGAAGGTGAGCACCGGGATGTTGAACGCGTCGCAGGTGCGCACGAACCGGGCGGCCTTCTCCGACGCGTCGATGTCGAGCGTGCCGGCGAACTGCATCGGCTGGTTGGCCACGATGCCCACGGAGCGGCCCTCGACCCGGCCGAAGCCGACCACGATGTTGGGCGCGAACAGCGGCTGGATCTCCAGGAAGTCCGCGTCGTCCAGGACGTGCTCGATCACCGTGTGGATGTCGTACGGCTGGTTCGCCGAGTCCGGGATCAGCGTGTCGAGGTCACGGTCGTAGTCCGTGGTCTCGAGGTCGGCCTCCTCGTCGAAGGACGGGGCCGGCTCCAGGTTGTTGCTCGGCAGGTAGGACAGCAGGCCCTTGACGTAGTCGAGCGCGTCCTTCTCGTCGGCGCCCATGTAGTGCGCGTTGCCCGACTTGCTGTTGTGCGTGCGCGCGCCGCCCAAATCCTCCATCGTGACGTCCTCGCCGGTGACCGTCTTGATCACGTCGGGGCCGGTGATGAACATCTGCGAGGTCTGGTCGACCATCACCACGAAGTCGGTGAGCGCGGGGGAGTACACGTGGCCGCCCGCGGCGGCGCCCATGATCAGCGAGATCTGCGGGATCACCCCGGAGGCGATCACGTTGCGCCGGAAGATCTCGCCGTACAGGCCGAGCGAGACCACACCCTCCTGGATGCGCGCGCCGCCGCCCTCGTTGATGCCCACCAGCGGGACGCCGGTCTTGATCGCGAGGTCCTGGACCTTGACGATCTTCTCGCCGTACACCTCGCCGAGGCTGCCGCCGAAGACGGTGACGTCCTGGGAGAACACGCACACCTGGCGGCCGTCGACGGTGCCGGAGCCGGTCACCACGCCGTCGCCGTAGGGGCGGTTGGCCTCCAGGCCGAAGTTGGTGGAGCGGTGCCGCGCGAACTCGTCGAGCTCGACGAAGGAGCCCTCGTCGAGCAGGTATTCGATCCGCTCGCGGGCGGTCATCTTGCCCTTGGCGTGCTGCTTCTCGACCGCTCGGGCGCTTCCCGCGTGCACCGCCTCGTCGATCCGGCGCTCGAGATCGGCCAGCTTTCCGGCGGTGGTGTGGATGTCGGGATCGCCCTGTACTGGGTCCATCGTGCTGACTCCTGTCACGTCGAACGGCGGCGATCGGTAGCGTAGCCGCGCCACGCCGGCGACCATCACCGCCCTGCCCCGCAGTGCCTTCTAGGGTGATCGAATGGACTCTCCTTACAAGGATCTCGACCGCCCTCCGCTGCGTGAGGCGGCCCTGCGTCGGGCCCTGTTGGTGCCGGGCGGCCTGTGGCGCGAGCTGGACGTGCTGCCCGAGACCGGCTCGACCAACGCCGACCTGGCCAACCGGGCCGACGAGGCCGAGGGGCTGGTACTGGTCGCCGAATCGCAGGTGGCGGGCCGGGGTCGGCTGGATCGGCGGTGGACCGCGCCGCCGCGCTCGGGCCTGGCGGTGTCGATGACGCTGGCGCCGAACGAGGTCCCGGTCGCGCGCTGGGGCTGGCTCCCGCTGCTCGCCGGAGTGGCCGCGGCGTCGGCGGTGTCCCGGGTGGCCGGGGTCGACGTGCGGCTGAAGTGGCCGAACGACCTGCTGGTGGGCGAGCGCAAGCTGGCCGGGATCCTGGCCGAGCGGGCCGGGTCGAGCGTGGTCCTGGGCATCGGGCTGAACGTTTCGCTGCACGAGGACGAACTGCCGGTACCGACCGCGACCTCGCTGCTTCTCGCCGGCGCCGAGAGCACCGACCGGGACCCGATCCTGCGGGCGCTGCTGCGCGAGGTGGAGGAGTGGTACACGCGGTGGCGGCTCGCGGAGGGCGATGCGCGGGCGTGTGGGTTGGCGGCCGCGTACACCGACGCGTGCGCCACCATCGGGCGGCGGGTCCGGGTCGAGTTGCCGGCGAAGCCGACACTGGAGGGGCCGGCGACGGGGATCGACGACGAAGGTCGGCTTTTGGTCACCGGGCCGGAGGGGCAGGTGGCGGTGGGCGCGGGGGACGTGGTGCACGTTCGGCCTGCGGCGTGAGGGTTTTGCTCCCACCCGCCCACCCGTTGCGTCATGCGGGAAAGGCTGCGGATTTACTGCCGGGGGCGAGCCCCGCGTGGCCTCGCGGCCGAGTGCTCCGGCTGCCGCGCGGCTCTGGTCTCGGTTTCCGGCGGTGTCGGGACTTCCCAAGAAAGGCGCACGACTGGCACGGCTTGCGGCGGCCGGGGAGCGGGCTCAGGTCGGTTTGCGCCATACGGAGACGTGTTTGGTGGAGTCCTGGGTGAAAGGAGCTCCGTGCCAGTCGGCGACGCGGCGCTCCAGGGTGAGGCCGGCGATGCGGGCCATCAGGTCGAGTTCCGCCGGCCAGGCGTATCGGTGCCGGGAGTGGCCTCGGCGGTAGCGGCCGTCGTCGCCGTCGCGGGTGAAGTGGTGTGAGACGAGGATCTGCTCGACCAGGTCGAAGGTGTCGAAGCCGAGGTGCCGCTCGGAGACGTCGAACGGCACCGCGACCTGGCCGGGCGGCAGGAAGCGCAGCGGCGGTATGCCCAGCTCGATGACGAATCGGCCGCCGGGCCGCAGGTGGCGCGCGGCGTTGCGGAAACACTCGACCTGCTCGTCCTGGGTGAGCAGGTTCGTGATGGTGTTGTAGACGAGGTAGACCAGGGTGAACTCGCCGGGGACGACGGTGCCGGCCATGTCCCCGATGACCACCGGGAGCGTGTCCTCGTCGATCTTGCGCCGCAGGACCGCCGCCATGTGCTCGGACAGTTCGATGCCCACCACCGGGACGCCGCGTTCTTGCAGCGGGACGCCCACGCGCCCGGTTCCGATGGCGAACTCCAGGGCCGGGCCGGCTCCGGCGAGTTCGGCGAGGAAGGCGAGGGTCGGTTCGAGAACGGCGGCCGACGCCATCTCGGCCTCCTCGGCGTCGTAGCGCTCGGCGGTCGCCCGGCTCCACAGCTCACTGCTCGTCATGGACGGCCACTCTGGGCGGCGCCGAGCGGGCTGTCGACGCATTTATGGCGATGAACGGCATGCCTCCGCCCCTCTCGCCCGGGAGAACCGCACAATCGTGGGTGACCCCCAGGAGGCCCGGTGTTCACAACCACAGCCGAGGTCGACGACGACATCCTCTTCGTCGTGCGCCCGCACTGGATGCACCTCGTCCGTCCCGCCCTGGCCCTGTTCGGCACGGTCGCCGTCACCGGCTTCCTCGCCGCGCTCACGCCCCCGACCTCGGCGGGCGGCTGGATCCAGCCCGCCGTGCTCCTGGCCGGCCTGGCGGTCCTGGTGCGCTGGAGCGTCGCGCCGTGGCTGGCCTGGCTGGGCACCATGTACTCGGTCGCCGCCGACCGACTGACCGTGCGCACCGGCGCGCTGACCCGGGAGATCCGGGTGGTGCCGTTCGCGCGGGTGGCCGACGTGCTGATCGAGCACGAGTCGTTCGTGGACCGGATGCTCGGCGCCGGCACCATCGCCCTGGTGCCCGTCGACGACGACCGGGAACGCCTGGAACTGCCCGCTCTGCCGCACGTGGTGCGCCTGCAGAGCGAGCTGCTCGTCCTCGTCGAGCGGGCCGCCGCCGGGCGGAAGAAGCACGTGGGACCGCCCGACCCCGAACCTTTGTGACCCCCGACACGTAGTGTGGCTCCGACGAGACCATCCTTCGCACACCCGGTGGAGCCACATGCCCGAGGAACGGACCCGCGTGGAGCCCGGCGCGGGCGCCGGGGCCGACGCGGTCGATCAACCCGCCCTGCCCGACCTGTCCGACATCGAGGCGGTCAACAACACGATCGCCGACGTCGAACAGGTCGTCCTGGGCGCGCCCAGGCGCTACACCTCCGGTCAGGTCGCCGACCTGGTCGGCGTGCCCCTCGACGAGGCCCGCCGCTTGTGGCGCGGCCTGGGCTTCGCCGACTTCGGCCCGGCCCGCGCGTTCACCGACGCCGACGTCGCGGCCCTCAAGCACCTGCGCGAGCTGACCGAGTCGGGGCTGCTGCCGGCCACCGTCGCGGCGCAGTTCGTCCGCTCCGTGGGCCAGACCATGGCCCGGTTCGCCGAATGGCAGACCGAGGCGTGGGTGGAATACATCGGCAACGAGCTGACCGGCAGCCGTTCCGAGCAGGTGGTCACCACCGCCGGCGACGTGATGCTCGAACTCGAACCGCTGGTCATCTACGCCTGGCGCCGGCACCTGGCCGCGGCCAGTTCGCGGGCCATGCAGGGGCTCACCGACCAGCAGACGGTCGGCCAGTCGCTCGCCGTCGGGTTCGCCGACCTGGTCGGCTTCACCCGGTTGTCGCGCAACCTGGAGGAGGCCGAGCTGGGCCGCCTCGTCCAGACCTTCGAGGACACCGCCGTCGACGTGATCGCCGAGCAGGGCGGGCGCCTGGTCAAGACGCTGGGCGACGAGGTGTTGTTCGTGACCTTCTCGCCGGACTCGGCGGTGGAGCTCGGGCTGCGGCTGGTCGAGGCGATGGCCGAGGAGGAGATCCTGCCCGCGCTGCGGGTGGGCATCGCGTACGGCCACGTGTTGTCCCGGATGGGCGACGTGTTCGGGACCACGGTGAACCTGGCCAGCCGGCTGACCGCGCTCAGTCCCAAGGACGCGGTGGTGGTCGACCGGGAGCTGGCCGCAGCCCTCGAAGGGGACACCCGCTACGAGCTGCATCCGATGTGGCGGCGTCCGGTCCGCGGTCTGGGGCTGGTCGAACCCTGGACGGTGTGCCGCCCGGGGGCGCCGATACCGCAGTGACTCGCGTACCGCAGTGACTCCGGTACCGCAGTGATTCCCGTACCGCAGGGACCCCGGACCCGCTCGACCCGCCCGGCGTGCGCGCCGGCGGCTCGGCGGGTCAGCCGAACGCCTCGCGCAACGATCGCAGCCCGGGGCGCAGCACCGCGTGTTCGAGTTCGCGCAGCAGCGGAAGTTGTTCGGCGGGTGTGCTCTCGAACCGGACCGACCAGACGACCAGGCACATCGTGCCGCCGGCGATCGATTCGAGCGCGAGCCGGCCGGACAGCGGCAGGCCGTCGAGAGTGCGATAGCGGTAGGAGTGCCCCGCCGCGTCGTGCTCGACCAGCCGTTCGCGGACGGTCGTACCGTCGGGCGTACGCAGCCGCCGCTCGTCCCCGGAGTGTTCCTCGACCGGCCACGGATGCCATGCGGACGGGTCCTCGAAGTCTCCTACCGCCTCCCAGATCCGGGCGGCCGGTACGTCGATCGCGGCGATGACGGAAAGCGTGGGCACGCGTGGCTCCTTCGGACTGTGCCCGCGACCGTACCCTTTCGGTCGAGATCGCGGGAGCCTTCCACGTTCTCTTCACAACCTGGCGCCCTCGCGCACCGCGGTTGGCCACAGCCCGGACACGGGCCGGACACGGGGCGTTGCGGAGCCGGGCCACAGGAGTAATGTGCGCAGGACGCGAAGCCGGGGTATACAAGCGCTTCGCTCGGACCGGCGCGAGCCCGGCTCGCGCGCGGGCGCTCGGCGGACGCACGGGAGCTGTCTGGGGCCCAATCAGGAACGCACGCGAACAGCGACCCGTCGAGGTGACGGCATGACGCGGGTGCACATTGCCGTTAATCGGGCAATATATGACATATCCTCTGGTCTCGGTACCGGCGGATTGGGGGTGAGAACCGTAGCTTCGCGACCCGATTCGAGCACTCCCGGAACCGACGGTTCGGGCGGCCCTGCCGACGACCTGCCCGGTATGCCCGGCGACACGTGTCCGGAACCCGCCGCCCTGGTCGAGGGACCCGACGCCGCCCGTCGACTGCACGCGATCATCCACCTGGCCAAGACGCTCGCCACGACCCACCACTTCTCCGAGGTGGTCCGCGTCTCGGCGGCCCAGGCACGCCTGGCGATGGGCGCCGCGCACGCCTCCATCTCGGTCTGGGAGCGGGACAGCGGCCAACTGCGGGTGCTGGTCAACGACGGCGAGCTGGCCGAGGGCGAGGAGCCGCTGCCGGCCGCGGAGACGTATCCGGTCACCGACTTCCCCGACATCATCGAGTCGGAGGGCTGGCCCACCACGTGGTCGCGGTGCGTGGACGACCCGGAGCACACACGCGACCCCGAGCGGGTCGCGGCGATGTTGCGCCGGGGGCGGCACGACTGCATGGTCGCGCCGATCATGGTCGAGGGCCGGGTGTGGGGCGAGCTGTATCTGGCCCGGCGGGCCGACCAGCCGCGCTTCGAGCCGGTGGACGCCGAGTTCGCGGGTGTGCTGGCCGCGCAGATCTCGGCCGGCCTGGCCCAGGCGGAACACTTCGAGCGGATCGAGAAGCTGGCCTTCACCGACCCGCTGACCGGTCTGGCCAACCGTCGCGCAATCGACGCCCGGCTGGACGAGGCGATGGCCCGGCACTACCGGGACGGCGTCGTGGTCAGCCTGATCGTCTGCGACGTCAACGGCCTCAAGCGGCTCAACGACGAACGCGGGCACGATGTCGGCGACCGCCTCCTGGAGCGTTTCGCCGACCAACTCTCCGCGTGCGGCGCGATGTTGCCGGGGGCGACCGCCGCCCGGCTCGGCGGCGACGAGTTCTGCGTACTGGTCGAGGGCTACCCGCCCGACGACGTGGTCGCGGTCGCCGAGGAACTGTGCCGCCGGGCGCTGCGCATGCACAACGGCGAGGGCGTGGCCTGCGGCGTCGCCTCCACCGGCGACCCGGTGGGCCCGGTGACCAGCGCGGACCGGCTCTTCCGACTCGCCGACGCGGCGCAGTACCGGGCCAAGGGCTCGCGCTCGACCCGCCCGGTGGTCGCCGGGCGCGGCCAACAGCCCGACCTGACCCTGTCCCTGGCCCGCGAGGCGCAGGACGAGGCGGAGGCCGAGGGCCCCGGCCCGCACCGTGACCGCCGCCGGTTCCGCGGCGCGCTGCACAACGCCGAGCCGGGCCGGCTGCTGGCCGCGGTACTCGCGGTCCTGGACGAGCGCGAACCCAAGAGCGTGCACCGGGCGGACACGCTGGGCCGCCTGGAGATCGTCGCGGACACCTTCGCCCGGATGCTGGACGGGGTGGCGTGGTGGGTGTCGTACCTGCCGCCCGGCGGCCGGGTGTTGCGCACGGTGCGCTATTCGATCCACCGGCTGACCGGTGTGCAGAGCGAGTCCGGGTCGCGCTACGACGCGGTGACCGCCGAATACGACCTGGCGCACTATCCGGCCACCGCCGACGCGGTCCAGGGCGGCGGCTTCGTCGCCGAACTCGGCGATCCGGGCACCGACCCGGCCGAGGAGGACCTGCTCCTGGTCGGCGGCTACAAGGCGATGGTCGCAGCCGGCGGGAGCAATGCGGCGGGCGGCTGGCTGGTGGAGATCTACGCCGACGACCTGAGCCTGAGCGTGACCGGGCTCGCCCCGGTGCTGCGCGCGCTGGTCGCGGTGGCGCTGACCGGCGGCGCGTCGCTGCCGGACTGACGCCGGGGCGGACCGGGGTGCGCGCGAGCGCTCGGGAGTGGTTCGGGAGTGCTCAGGCGGTCGTGGCGGGCTCGGACACCGTGATCCGATCCGGGAGGCTGTACACATTCGCCGAGCGGCCGCGCAGGAAGCCGACCAGGGTCACACCCGCGTCCGCGGCCAGGTCCACCGCCAGACCGGACGGCGCGGACACCGCGGCCATCACCGGCACCCCCGCCATCGCGGCCTTTTGGGTCAGCTCGAACGAAGCCCGCCCGCTGACCATCAACACATGCCCGGCCAGCGGCAGCCGCCCCTCGCGCAGCGCCCACCCCACCACCTTGTCCACCGCGTTGTGCCGACCCACGTCCTCGCGCACGCACACCATCTCGCCGGCGGCGGTGAACAGCCCCGCCGCGTGCAGGCCGCCGGTACTGGCGAACACCTTCTGCGCCGCGCGCAGCCGGTCGGGCAGCGTGTACAGCACCTCCGCGTCCACCCGCACCTCGTCCGCGCGCACGTCGAAGCGCGACATCCGGCGCAGCCCCTCGATGCCGGTGCTGCCGCAGATCCCGCACGCGCTCGACGTCCACACCCCGCGCATCAGGCCCGGATCCGGGGCCGGCACGTGCGGCGCGAGCACCGCGTCCACCACGTTGTACGTGTTGCGGCCCTCGTCGTCGGTGCCCGCGCAGTAGCGCATCGCGGCCAGGTCCTCGGCCGCGCCGACCACCCCCTCGGCCGCCAGGAACCCGGCGACCAGGTCGAAGTCGTCGCCGGGGGTGCGCATCGTCACCGTGACGGTGCGCCCGCCGAGCCGGATGTCGAGCGGCTCCTCGGCGACGAGCGTGTCGATCCGCGGTACGGGGGGCGCGTCGCCGCCCAGCCGTACGACCTTGTGGCGAGAGGTGACCCGACCCACGACACTGCCTTTCCCTGGTGCGTTCCCGACGGTGTTTCCCCGACGCTCGCGCGCTTCGATCCGGATCGGATGCCCCGCGCGAACGTACGAACTCCTTCAGGCACGGTAGCCGCCCTGGTGTTGTCGCGATCCATGCACATAATGTTCGAGTGAATAACGATCTGCACAGCGCCCCCGAAGCAGCTCCCGCCACCGTCCTGATCGGCGAGGCCGGGATGTCCCCGAGGGACGTCCTCGCGGTCGCCCGCGCCGGCGCACGCGTCGAACTCGCCGAAAGCGCGATCAAGGCGATGACCGGCTCCCGGGCCGTCGTCGAAGGACTCGCCGCGCGCACCGAACCCGTCTACGGGGTGTCCACCGGCTTCGGCGCGCTCGCCGTCCGGCACATCAGCCCCGAACTGCGTACGCGCCTGCAGCACTCGCTGGTCCGCTCGCACGCCGCCGGGATGGGCCCGCGCGTCGAGGACGAGGTGGTCCGCGCGCTGATGCTGCTCCGGCTGAAGACGCTGTGCTCGGGTCGTACGGGCGTGCGGCCGGTCGTCGCGCGCACCATGGCCGCGCTGCTGAACGCCGGCATCACGCCGGTGGTGCGCGAATTCGGCTCGCTCGGGTGCAGCGGGGACCTGGCTCCGCTCGCGCACTGCGCCCTCGTGCTCACCGGCGAGGGCGAGGCGGCCGGCCCCGACGGCGAGGTGCGTCCCGCCGCCGAGCTGCTCGCCGCCGCCGGGATCGAGCCGATCGAGCTCAAGGAGAAGGAGGGTCTGGCGCTGATCAACGGCACCGACGGCATGCTCGGCATGTTGTTGATGGCCGGCGCCGACCTCGCCCGACTGTTCACCACCGCCGACATCACCGCCGCGATGACGATGGAGGCGCTGCTCGGCACCTCGCGCGTGCTCGACCCGGCGCTGCACGCCATCCGCCCGCACCCGGGCCAAGCGGCCAGCGCGGCCAACATGCTGCGGGTGCTCCAGGGCTCGGCGCTGACCGGGCACCACCAGGACGCCGCGCCGCGCGTGCAGGACGCCTACTCGGTGCGCTGTGCCCCGCAGGTGGCCGGCGCCGGCCGGGACACCCTGGCCCACGCGCTGCTCGTCGCCGACCGCGAACTGGCCGCCGCCGTGGACAACCCGGTGATCCTGGCGGACGGCCGGATCGAGTCCAACGGCAACTTCCACGGCGCCCCGGTCGGCTACGTGCTCGACTTCCTCGCCGTCGCGGTCGCCGACCTCGGCTCGATCGCCGAGCGCCGCACCGACCGGCTGCTCGACCCGTCCCGCTCGCACGGTCTGCCCGCGTTCCTCGCCGACGACCCGGGCGTCGACTCCGGCCTGATGATCGCGCAGTACACCCAGGCCGCGCTGGTCTCCGAGTGCAAGCGCCTGGCGGTGCCCGCCTCCGCCGACTCCATCCCCAGCTCGGCGATGCAGGAGGACCACGTCTCGATGGGCTGGAGCGCGGCCCGCAAGCTGCGCCGCGCGATCGACAACCTGAATCGCGTTCTGGCGATCGAGCTGACCACCGCCGCCCGGGCGCTGGACATGCGGGTGGCCGCCGGGGCCGGTGCGCCCGCGCCCGCGACCGCCGCGGTGGTGGCCGCGCTGCGGGCGAGCGGCGGCGAGGGAGTGGGCCCGGACCGCTTCCTGGCACCGGATCTGGAGGCCGCCGACGCTTTCGTCCGCGCCGGCGGTGTGATCGAGGCCGCCCGCTCGGTGGCCGGCGAGCTGAACTGATTCCCTGTCAGATCAGGCAGGATGACCTGATACCGCGGCCGGGACCGACGCAGGTCCCCGGCCGCGGCATCGGCGCGGACCGCGATCGGCCCGCGCCGGCCCGGGTCCGCGGCGGTACCCGGGCGACGTCCGAACAGCGAGGAGACATGCCGGTGGCCGACGACGACGCGAGCCCTTCCGCCCGCCTGCTCGCCCTGTTCGAGCGCCACCGGCTCACCCCCACCCAGCGCCGGATCGCGCACTGCCTGGTCCGGCACGCGGGCGAGGCGGTGTTCCTCTCCAGCGTCGAGGTGGCCCAACTCGCCGGGGTCAGCCAGCCCTCGGTGACCCGGTTCGCGGTCGCGCTCGGCTTCGACGGATACCCGGCGCTGCGCCGGCACCTGCGCGAGTTGGGCCTGCCGACCACGCCCGAGTCGGCCACCGAGGTGGACCGCAACGAGTACGTCGGCGCCGTGCACGCCGAGATCGCCAACCTGGCCCGGCTCGCGGATCAACTCGCCGACCCGGGCCCGATCGCGCGCGCGGCCGAACTGCTCGCGCCCTCGCGTCCGTTGGTGGTGCTCGGGCTGCGTACCGGGATGGCGCCCGCGCGCGGCTTCGGCTACTTCGCCGCCAAGGTGCTGCCCGAGGTCCGGGTCCTGGACGAGGGCGGCTCGCTGCTCGTGGACCGGCTCGACCAGGCCCGCGCGGCGGGCGCCACGGGCCTGCTGTGCTTCGCGCTGCCGCGCTACCCGAGGGAGTTGGGCGAGGGCCTGCGGGTCGCGCGCGACCTCGGCCTGAGCATCGTGACGGTCACCGACAGCCCGTTCGCCCCGGCGGCGGCGCTGTCCGACGCGGTCCTGATCGCGGGTGTCGGCTCGCAACTGGTCTTCGACTCGTACGGCGCCCCGATCCTGATGGGCCAGATCCTCCTGCAGGCCATGTGCGACATCGAACCCACCCGAACCCAGGCCAGACTCGAAGACTTCGAACGCCAAGCCGGCGAACGGGGCCTGTTCGCGACGTGAGCGGCGCAACGCATACGCGTTGTTCCATTCGCGACGTGCAGGCGGACAATCGCACGACCCGACTTGAGTACTCGTACTCAGGATCGAACCGGGGCGGCGCCCCACGATGGACAAATGCGTAACCGTGACGAGTTCTCCGAGGAAACCCGGCGCGCCGTGGCCCAGCTGCGGCGCGCCTTGTGGGTCCTGCCCCTGGTGCTGATCCTCGGCCTGGCCCTGCTCGCGCTGTGAGTCGGGCGGCGGCAGGCACCGCCCGATCACAGCCGCCGGACACCTGCCGCCCGATACCTGCCATCCGCCGCTTCGGCGCCCGGTACGTTGGCGCCATGACCGACCGCTCCCCCTCCCGCTCCCTCGTGCTCGCCTCGGCCTCCCCCGCGCGCCTGAAGCTGCTGCGCGACGCCGGGCTCGACCCCAAGGTCGTGGTCAGCGGCGTCGACGAGGACGCCCTCACCGCCGATTCCCCGCGCGAACTCGCGCTGCTGCTCGCCGAGGCCAAGGCCGACGCGGTCACCGCCGCGCTGACCGGCGACGAACTGGTCGTCGGCTGCGACTCGGTGCTCGAACTCGACGGCAAGGCGCTGGGCAAGCCCGCCGACGCGGCCGAGGCGCTGGTGCGCTGGCGGTCCATGCGCGGACGCGCGGGTGTACTGCTCACCGGGCACTGCGTGATCGACCGCCGCACCGGCCTGCGGGTGTCCGAGGTGGCGGCCACCACGGTGCGCTTCGGCACCCCCTCCGACGCGGAGGTGGCCGCCTACATCGCGACCGGCGAGCCGCTGCATGTCGCCGGCGCGTTCACCCTCGACGGCTACGCGTCGCCGTTCGTGGACGGCATCGACGGCGACCCGGGCAACGTGATCGGCCTCTCGCTGCCACTGCTGCGCCGCCTCCTGAACGACGTGGGCGTACGAATCGTCGACCTCTGGAGCTGACCCTCGACGGCGCCCCGGGACGACCCACCCGACGGCCTCCGCACGCGGACGGCCGCCCGGGCCGACCCGACCGCGGGCACCGCATCGGGAACCATCCGCCAAGCCGGCCACCGCACCGGGACGACCGCCGGAGCCGGCCCGCCCGACAAGCGCCGCATGTGCCCGACCGCCGGAACCGGCCCACTTCCGGGCACCCGCTCGTGCGTGACCGCCCGGGCCGACCCGCCGATCCCCGGCCCCGCCTTCGTCAGGTGTCCGGCCCGTCGGTTCGGTTCAGGTCGCGGCGGACCGGGCCCGGGCCCAGGTTCGGCAGGCCGGGCGACTGCGGGTGGTGCGGGGTGCCGGCGCCGGGCTGCTGCGGGAGATACCCGTCGGCGCCCGACTGCGGGGTCGGCCCGGCCGGTTGGTCATAGCCGCCCGGCTGGTGCAACGCGTGCGGTTGGCCGTAGCCGCCCGGCTGTTGCGGCAGATACGGCTGCGGGGCCGATTCGGCATAGGCGTTCGGCGCCCACGGGCCGCCGCCGCCCACCGGCGCGCCCACCGGGCCGGGACCGGGACCGGGACGGCGCGGCGGAGGCGGCGCGGGGGTGCCGCGCATCCCGGCGAACATCGCGAGCGGCAGCGCGATCGCGGCGAGCACCAGGAGCGGCAGCGGTACCCCGCCGGGCTTCTTCGTCAGCCACTCCACCCAGCCGTAGTCCGCCGACGCGGCCTGGAGATCCGGCCACACCGGCCCGCACGCGGCGCCGAGCCCGAACGCCGCGATCGCCGCCTCCGGCCGCAGACCGCCGATCACCACGCCGATCGCCGCCGCACCCGCACAGCGCACCGCGAGCTGGTGTCCGGACCCGGCCGCCGGGCCGATGAACTCGGCGAGGACGAGGGCAAGCGCCGCGAGGCCGATCGCGTACGCCCCGAACAACCGCGCCGCCACCGCCCCCACGACACCGGCGACCACGAGGCCGAGCAGCCACGGCACGTATTCGCCCGGTCCGTCCAGGCCCAGGCCCGGATTGGCCTGCGTGCGGTCCCACGCGAACAGCGCGGCCGGGAAGGCGGCAAGACCGACCGCCATCGCGAGCAGCGCGCCCGCCACCGAGCGCACGCCGTCCACCCGATAGGTCAGCACCGCCGCGACCAGGCAGCCGGCCAGCGCGACCACCGGCCACAGGCCGAGCACCCTGGGCTTGTCGTCACCCATCACCACGGTCGCCGCGGCCACCCCGACCCCGGCCAGGCCGAGCAGGAACACCCCGCCCTGGGCCCCGCCCTCGGACTCCTGCCAGCCCCGCCCGGGCGGCACCAGGACCCGGCCGGTGGGCAACAGGATCAGCAACCAGGCGAACGCGGCGAGCGGCAACCAGGTCTGCAGGCCGGCCCCCGACTCCCACATCGGCTCCAGCACGTCGCGCCCGCCGAGCACGAACAGCAGCGGCACCGCCGCCGCGAGGGTCCCCGCGAACGCGGCGTTCAGCGGCGCCTGATGGCGCGGGACCGCGAGGTGGATCCACAACACCACCCCGACCAGCACCTGGACCGCGAAGCCGAACCGCAGCAGATACACGAAGCCCAGCCAGCGCGCGTGCGAACCGTCGTAGTGGGCCGCGATCGGGTCGAGCGCGGTGGTCAGCGCGGCGCCGGCCAGGCCGATCGTCAACACGCCGCCGACCGCGCCCCGGCGGTGGGTGAACACACTGTCGGTGAGCCCGATCCCGCCGATCACCAGCGGTACGGCCCACGGCAACAACACCGCGACCAGGTCCCATACCGACCACGACCCGCCGCCGGCGTCCATCGGCGTCGGCGCCGCGCCGTAGGCGGCCGGATCCGCGGCGGGCGCGGCGGGCGTCGCCGGATCCAACCCCGCCCGGAGCAGCACCAGCGCACCGGTGGTGGCGAGCACCACGAGCAGCGCGCCCGGCACCCACTCCAGCGACAGTCGACCCACCGGTTCCGGGCGCCGCGCGCGGCCCTCCGCGAATCCGGCGCCGGCCTCGTAGGCCTTGCGTACCACCCCGCCGGCCATGGCCGTCTCCCCCTGGTCGTGTGGGTGCAGCTTAGGGAAGAAGCGACCCCGCCCGCTCCCGAAGCGGACACCCCGAACCCCGCTTTTCGAATCCGCCGGAAATCCCTCGGACCACCCGCCCCCACGACCCGCGCCGCGCCCGTGGACCCTCGGCCATTACCTCCGAGGGAATCGACCGCCCTCTCCGCGCCCGGCACAGTCGTCGGTGTCGGCACACGACCCTGGAGGACCCGATGAGCACGCAGTCCCTGAACCCCACGTTCGCGACCGGCGGGCCCGGCGACCGTGTCCGCGGTGACACCAACCTGTTGCGGCTCGCGCTGCGGCTCGACGCGATCGCCACCGGCGCGGTCGGACTCGCCGCGCTGGCCGGCTGCGCCTTCCTCGACGGCGCCCTCGGTCTGCCCACCGCGTTCCTGGCCGGCCTCGGCGCCTTCCTGGTCCTGTACGCGGTGGGCGTCTGGCTGATCGGCGGCTCCGACACGCCGCACCGCACCGCCGTACGTGCGGTGATCGGCCTCAACCTGGTGTGGTTCGCGGACAGCGTGGCGATGGCGATCGCCGGCTGGTTGGACCCGACCACCCTCGGCACCACGCTGATCGTGCTCCAGGCCGTCGCCGTCCTGGGCTTCGCCGACCTGCAGATCCTGGGCCTGCGCAAGGCCCGCACGTCGCTCCGGTGAGGGAAGTGCGCGGGGCCGGCGGGCCGAACCGGACACGTCGCGCCGAACTCGCGGCCCACCGCGTACGGTCGGGTCCCATGAGTTCGGGATCCACGACCGTCGCCGGCGATCGCTCCGCCGGCCCCGCCGCCCGGCGTACCGGCGGCGAGCTGATCCGGCACTGGCGCCGGCACCGGCGTCTGAGTCAGTTGGAACTGTCCGTGGAGGTCGCGGTGTCCACCCGCCACCTGAGCTTCATCGAGACCGGTCGCGCGGTGCCCAGCCGGGACATGGTGCTGCGACTGGCCGAGTATCTGGACGTGCCGCTGCGCGAACGCAACCGCATGCTGCTGGCCGCGGGGCACGCGCCGGAGTACCACGAGAGCCGCCTGGATGCGCCGGAGCTGGACCCGATGCCGGCGGTGCTGCGGCAGATCCTGGTCGGGCACGGCCCGTACCCGGCGGTGATCGTGGACCGGGCGTGGAACATCGTCGACGCGACGCCGAGTATCGCGATGTTCGTCGAGGGCGTCGCCCCCGAACTGCTCACCGAGCCGCTGAACGCCTACCGGATCAGCCTGCACCCGCGGGGGCTGGCACCGCGGATCGTCAACCTCCCCCAGTGGCGCGCGCACCTGCTGCACCGACTGCGACGCCAGGTCGCGATCACCGGCGATCCGCTGACCCGGGAGCTGTACGACGAGGTGAGCGGCTATCCCGGCGGCCAGGGCGACGAGCCGCCGCCCGGGGCCGGTCCGGGCGCGCCGGCCATCACGATGGGCATCCGGCACGGCGGGGAGGTGTTGTCCTTCGTCAGCACGGTGGCCACGTTCGGCACCGCGGTGGACATCACCGTCGCCGAGTTGTCGATCGAGTCGTTCTATCCGGCGGACAAGCACACCGGCCGGCTCCTGCGCGAGTGGTTCGGCGACTGACGCGGGCCCGCCGGACTCGGCCGGGTCCGCGCGGCGCGCCTCACGGGCGGAGCCGGCAACCCCAGACGTCGGCGGGGGGAGTCTGCGGATCCGGTCGCCACTCGCCGAGCATCGACCAGTCCCAGGAGCGGAACGCGGCCAGGGCGGCGTAATTGTCCCGCGGCACCCGCACCGCGGCGAAGCCGGCGTCGGTGCCGGCGAGCAACCTCTCCCGCATGCGCCCGGCCAGGCCCTGTCGGCGGTGCTGCGGGACGACCATCAGGTCGACGATCACGAACACCTTCCCGGCCGCGGCCGATTCCGCGACGTCCACGGGCAGTTCGCCGTGCAACCCGGTCCACCAGCCGCTCGCCGCGCGCGGCGGGAACCCGTAGGTGCAACCGGCCGCGTCGCCCCCGCCGTTCGCAACGACCATCTCGAAGCCGGGTTGTTGGATGTGGTCGGCGAAACGCCGCAGGAATTCGGGGCGGCCCGACGGATCCCCGCCGTAGGTCTTGACGTATGTATCCGCGACGCTTTCCCGTTGCTGATCGGCCTGCCAACGGGTCAGCCGGCGCAAGAACACCTCTGCCACCACAACCTCCCGTCCAGGCATCGGATGCCTCGGACCTTCACATCGTGGCAGCCTGCCCCGCTCGGGGGAAACACCGTGCGGCAAAACCCGCTCGTCCGGGTCGTTCGCACACCTGCGGTCCGCGGCCGGGCGGTCCGCCCCTTTTCCCCGGTTCCACCGTTTCGCCCGCCCCGAGCCGGCCGGACTCGTAGCCTGCGCACGAGGGACGGCGAGGAGAGGGCGGATGAGCCGAGACGTACGGGAACCGGGCAACGCGTGGGACATGTGTGCCGAGGGTCACGACGACCACGAATGGGTGTACCAGTACGGCCCGGACGGGCCGGCCGGCAATCCGTGGGCCAAGGCGTGCAAGCACTGCGGAAAAATGGCGGGGGCAAACGTACCCGAAAGCGGACTCATCGGGCGATCCACGGGCGGCGACTGTCTGGGCGGCTGACCCACCCGCCCCCTAAACTGAAACACGTTCCAGATACACCCGGGCACGAGCACCGGCCTGGTCCGGAGTACGTTGACCCCACCGGCAACGTGGCCGGCAGCTCCATCGCAGGCCATGCAGCCGGCGGGTTGCCGTACCCATGAGGACGTGGGGCGGCGGATCGTGCCCGCCCCCGAATCCCTAGACTCTCCGCAGTTGAGGAGGGAGCCAGATCGTGCGCAAGGTACTCATCGCCAACCGTGGGGAAATCGCGGTCCGCGTCGCCCGAGCATGCCGGGATGCCGGTATCGCCAGTGTGGCCGTCTATGCCGAGCCGGACCGGGATGCTCTGCACGTGCGGGTGGCCGACGAGGCCCACGCGCTCGGCGGGAACACTCCGGCCGAGAGCTACCTGGACGTGGCCAAGGTGTTGGGGGCCGCCCGGGACTCCGGCGCGGACGCCATCCACCCCGGGTACGGATTCCTGTCGGAGAACGCGGAATTCGCCCAGGCCGTGCTGGACGCGGGCCTGACCTGGATCGGGCCGCCGCCGCAGGCGATCCGCGATCTCGGCGACAAGGTGGCCGCCCGGCACATCGCCCAGCGGGCCGGCGCGCCCCTGGTCGCCGGCACCCCGGACCCGGTCTCCGGCTCCGCCGAGGTCGTCGAGTTCGCGAAGGCCAACGGCCTGCCGATCGCCATCAAGGCCGCGTTCGGCGGTGGCGGGCGCGGGCTGAAGGTGGCCCGCACCCTCGAAGAGGTCCCGGAGCTGTACGACTCGGCGGTGCGCGAGGCGGTGGCCGCGTTCGGCCGCGGCGAGTGCTTCGTCGAGCGCTACCTGGACCAGCCGCGGCACGTCGAGACGCAGTGTCTGGCCGACACCCACGGCAACGTCGTGGTCGTGTCCACCCGCGACTGCTCGCTCCAGCGCCGGCACCAGAAGCTGGTCGAGGAGGCGCCCGCGCCGTTCCTGACCGACGAGCAGAACGCCGAGCTGTACCGCGCGTCCAAGGCCATCCTCAAGGAGGCCGGCTACGTCGGCGCCGGGACCTGCGAGTTCCTGGTCGGCAAGGACGGCACGATCTCCTTCCTGGAGGTCAACACCCGGCTCCAGGTCGAGCACCCGGTCACCGAGGAGGTCACCGGCATCGACCTGGTCCGCGAGATGTTCCGGATCGCCGACGGCGAGGAGCTGAGCTACGACGACCCGCCGCTGCGCGGGCACTCGTTCGAGTTCCGGATCAACGGCGAGGACCCGGGTCGCGGCTTCCTGCCCGCCCCCGGCGAGGTCACCACGTGGCTGCCGCCGTCCGGTCCCGGCGTGCGGCTGGACTCGGGCGTCGAGCAGGGTTCGGTGATCGGCCCCGCGTGGGACTCGCTCCTGGCCAAGCTGATCGTCACCGGTCGCGATCGCAAGCAGGCGCTCCAGCGGGCCAAGCGCGCGTTGGACGAGTTCGTCGTCGACGGCATGGCGACCGCGCTCACCTTCCACCGCGAGGTGGTGGTGGACCCGGCGTTCGCGCCCGAGCTGGGCGGCTCGACCGAGCCGTTCACCGTACACACCCGGTGGATCGAGACCGGCTTCGAGAACACCATCGCCCCGTTCGGCGGCGGCGCGGGCGCGGCCGAGGAGGCCGCCGAGCGCGAGACCGTGGTGGTCGAGGTCAACGGTCGACGGTTCGAGGTCACCCTCCCGGCGGGTCTGGGCGCGTCCGGCGCGGCCCCGGCCGCGGCGAAGAAGGCACCCAAGCGCGGCGGCGCCAAGAAGGCCGGCGCCGCGGCGAGCGGCGACGCGCTGGCCAGCCCGATGCAGGGCACCATCGTCAAGGTCGCGGTGGAGGAGGGTCAGCAGGTCGCCGAGGGCGAGCTGATCGTCGTCCTGGAGGCCATGAAGATGGAACAGCCGCTCAACGCGCACCGCGCGGGCACGGTCAAGGGCCTGGTCGCGGAGGTCGGCGCGACGGTCACCTCCGGCGCGGTGCTCTGCGAGATCAAGGACTGAACCGAATCAGGGACCCGAGCCGGGTCACGGACCGAGCCGGATCGGGAACCGAACCGGATCGGCGAGTGAGCCGGATCGAGCACCGACCCCGGTCGGACCCGAGCCGCATCGCGCCCGAGCCCGGGTCGAGCGGGACCGAACACCGAGCACCATCGAACACCCGTCGGGATCCCATCCGATCCCACGCATCGCGATCGCCCCCGTGTCGAAACCCTCGGCGCGGGGGCGATCGCGTCCGTGGGGTGATCGGGCCGTCGGCCCGCGTGCTGCGCGCCGTGCCGTCGGTGCCGCGGGCTCGACCCGCGGTGTGCTGCCCGGGGGGCGCCGGGCGAGGCGGCACGTGGTCTTGGATCGCTCGCTCACTGGTCGGGCATCACCCCCGGGACGCGCATGTCGCGCATCCGCTCCCCGTTGAACTCCGCGCGGGCGCCGGGAACGGCCCGTTGCGGAAGGGGGGCGATGTGCACCTGCGCGCCCAGCTCGGCGAGCGCCTCGCTCTCCGGGCCGGGGGCGTCCTCGTCGGTGACGAGGTGCGTGATCCGCTCCGGGGCCACCGTCTGGAACATGGTGTCCACACCGATCTTGGTGTGGTCGACCATGACGACGACCTCGTGCGCGGCCTGGATCAGGGCCCGGTCCACGCTCGCGGACAACATGTTGGGGGTGGACAGGCCACGCTCGGCGGTGAGCCCGTTGCCGGACACGAACGCGCGACGCACGCGCAGACCCGCGAGGGCCTGCTCGGCACCGCTGCCGACCAGCGCGTAGGACGACCCGCGCAGCGTGCCGCCGGTCATCACGACCTCGACCCGATTGGCGTGGGCGAGTACCTGCGCGACCAGGAGGGAGTTGGTGACCACGGTCAGCCCGGGGATCCGGGCCAGCCTGCGGGCGAGCTCCTGCGTGGTGGTGCCGGCGCCCACGACGATCGCGTCCCCCTCGTCGACGAGGGAGACCGCGAGGTCGGCCATGGCCGCCTTCTCCGCCGCCGCGAGGTGGGTCTTTTGCGAATAGCTCGGCTCACGGGACAGCCCACCGGGCAGTACCGCTCCACCGTGCCGACGGTCGAGGAGCCCTTCGGCTTCCAGGGCCCGCACGTCCCGCCGAACCGTCACCTCGGACGTCTGGACCACCCGGGCGAGTTCCCGTAGGGACACCGCTCCGTTGGCCCGCACCATTTCAAGAATCAGTTGACGACGCTCTGCTGCGAACACGTGACGAAGGTAACGCGAACGACCGGCTCTTATCAGCCGGTTGCGACTCTTACCCGAACTTGTTCATCGAAGTGATAAGAGTGCTTCGGTTTCCGGGCGCAGCGAAGCCACAGCGTTCGGGAGGGCCAACCATAACGCTGTTCACCGGGTGTCGGATAGCGCTGATGTACAGAGATTTTGCTGCTCCATACAGATTTTGACGGTGCGTCAGCCGGACTCGACGCATGGCGAACACACCGCGAGGCGGCGATCACACCCGGTCCGATTCGAGTATGCGCGGCGACCACGGCGCACATCGGATGTTCGAGAAAAGCCACCCGTAAGTGGAGTACACGGGAGCGTGGAATCCGAATTCCGCGCGCCCCCCGTGCGCCGGAGGCCGCGCCCCCGAGTTACCGATCTTGAACTCGGGGGCCACCCGACGAGTACGGCGCCGATAGTGATCGGCCCGACCTCTCGGGGCGGTTCGACAGATTTTGCGGGTTTCGCGGATTCGGCGCAGACCGGGTCAGGAGCGCTCGCGCCGGTGCAATTGCCGGGCGGCCTCGGCGATCGAACCCGAAAGCGACGGGTAGACGGTGAATGCGCTGGCGATCTGGTCGACGGTCAGGTGCAGATCCACCGCGAGCGCGACGGTGTGGATCAACTCGCTCGCGCGCGGCGCCACGATCACGCCGCCGACCACGATGCCGGTACCGGGGCGGCAGAACAGCTTCACGAAACCGTCGTGGATGCCCTGCATCTTCGCGCGCGGGTTGCGCGACAGCGGCAGCTTCACCCCGCGCGCGTCCATCTCGCCCGCGTCGATCGCGGCCTGGGTGTATCCGACCGTGGCGATCTCGGGGTCGGTGAACACGTTCGAGGACACGGCCTTGAGGTTCAGCGGGGCCACCGCGTCGCCCAGCATGTGGTACATCGCGATCCGACCCTGCATCGCGGCCACCGAGGCGAGCGCGAACACACCGGTGCAGTCGCCCGCCGAGTAGACCCCGTTGGCCGTGGTCCGCGAGACCCGGTCGACCCGCACGTGTCCGGTGTCCTTGAGGAAGACGCCGGCCTCCTCCAGACCGATGCCCGCGGTGTTCGGGATCGCGCCGACCGCGACCAGGCAGTGGCTGCCCTCGATGATCTGCCCGTCGGTCAGGGTGACGATGACGCTGTCCCCGTCCCGCTTGACGCTCTCCGCGCGCGAGCGGGACATCACCCGCATGCCGCGCCGGCGGAACACGCCCTCCAGCACCTCGGCCGCGTCCGGGTCCTCGCCCGGGAGCACCCGGTCGCGGCTGGAGACGAGGGTCACCTTGGAGCCCAGCGCCTGGTACGCGCCGGCGAACTCGGCGCCGGTGACGCCGGAGCCGACCACGATCAGCTCGCGCGGCAGCTCCGACAGGCCGTACATCTGCTTCCAGTTCAGGATCCGCTCGCCGTCCGGCTCGGCGCCCGGGATCTCGCGCGGGTGGGCGCCGGTGGCGATCAGGATCGCGTCCGCCTCCAGCGTGCGCTCGCCGCCGTCGGCCAGGTCGGCCACCACGCGGCGCGGCCCGTCGAGGCGGGCGGTGCCGCGCAGCACCCGCACTCCGGCGCGCGTGACGCCCTGCGCGATGTCGTTCGACTGCGCCTTGGCCAGCTGCAACACCCGCCGGTTGACCACGCCCAGATCCACGCCCACGATCGGGCGGTCCAGCGTGCCGGGGGTGCCGTCGTCGACATAGATGCCGAGCTCGTGATGCGAGTCGGCGAAGTTCGTCATGACCTCGGCCGTGGCGATCAGAGTCTTGGACGGGACACAGTCCGTCAGTACCGCCGCACCACCCACGCCTTCCCGCTCTACCACCGTCACCTCGGCTCCGAGCTGTGCCGCGACCAAAGCCGCCTCGTATCCGCCGGGTCCTCCGCCTACGATCACAATCCGAGTCACGGGTGTCATTCTCTCCCATGACCGCGCGTCGCGTAGGCTGCGGCCATGCCCCTCTACGCCGCGTACGCAAGCAACCTCGACGCGCGGCAGATGGCCCGGCGTGCCCCGCACTCACCTCTGCGCCACACCGGTTGGCTGCCCGGCTGGCGGCTGACCTTCGGCGGCGAGCAGTTGGGGTGGGACGGATCGCTGGCCACGGTCGTCGAGGACGAGATGTCCCAGGTGTTCGTCGCGCTCTACGACCTGGCCGAGATGGACGAGCCCGACCTCGACCGCTGGGAGGGCATGCCACTCGGCCTGTACCGCAAGGTCCGGGTCCGGGTGGAGTCGCTGTTCGGCGAACAACTCGCCTGGCTGTACGTGCTCAACGACTACGAGGGCGGCCTGCCCTCGGCGCGCTACCTCGGCATGGTCGCCGAGTCCGCGGAGTCGGCCGGCGCCCCCGACGACTACGTCAAGGAACTCCGCAACCGCCCCTGCTCGTAGCCCGCGGCGGGGCGCTGTCGCGTCTTTGCCCGACCGTCACCCGCCCGCCCCGAAGGAGCCCGAGCGTGCGCATCGGTCCGAGTCCTCGGCAGCGGGTCACCTCCGTGTTGCTCGGTGCCGGCGCCCTGGCGGTCGTCGCCATAGCCTTCGCCCTCCGGCCCGCGTGGGGCATCACGATCGTGGTCGCGCTCTACTACTGTGTCCGGCTGCTGCTGCGCGGTCTGGGCCGGGTCACCGTGGACGCGTACGGCGTGGACGTGCGCCGCGTCGGCGTCGCGCAATACGCGTGGCGCGAGATCACGGCCGTGCGCGAAGAGCGCTGCCGCGGTTCGCGCGAGGTGCGACTGCTCCTGATCGACGGGCGTGCCGTGCGCCTGCCCGCCCCCCGGACCGGTCGCATCCTGCACGATCCGGACTTCGACGCGAAGGCGGCGTCGATCAAGGCGGCTTGGACCGCCGCACTGGGGCTACCCCCGGCCGAGCCGCGTCCGGTCGCCGATCGGGGCTGAAACACCGCGCAAGATCCGGGTCACCGTGCCCACCGCGTGCCGCGCCACCTGAACGGACGTATCGGCTCGTATCCGCGCGATTCCTCCCCCGCTGTCATTGCGGTCGTATCACAGTCTTCTACGCGCATAGACCCCGGCCGCGCCGTTCACAGGTGCAGCATTTACGCTCATCGATGTGAACGTATTGGATAGCCACGACCCGTACACGGCCGCCGCCGAGGCCGCCGAAAGCCTGCAGCGGATCACCGGTGCCGCGACGCACGACATCGCGCTCGTCATGGGCTCTGGCTGGGTGCCCGCCGCCGACATGCTCGGTGACCCGGAACACGAGTTCCCGGTCACCGCGCTGCCCGGCTTCCCGCCGCCCGCCGTCGAGGGCCACGCCGGCACAGTCCGCTCGCTGGTCATCGGCGACCGCCGCGCGCTGGTGTTCCTCGGCCGCACCCACCTCTACGAGGGCCGGGGCGTCGCCTCGGTCGCCCACGGCGTGCGCACCGCGGTCGCCGCCGGCTGCAAGGCCGTCGTGCTGACCAACGGCTGCGGCGGCCTGCGCCCGTCGTTCGTGCCCGGTCAGCCCGTACTGATCAGCGACCACATCAACCTCACCGCCGCGTCACCCATCGTCGGCGCCAACTTCGTCGATCTGACGGACCTCTACTCGCCGCGGCTACGCGCGTTGTGTCGCGAGGTCGAGCCCGACCTCGAAGAGGGCGTGTACGTGCAGTTCCCCGGCCCGCACTACGAGACCCCGGCCGAGATCGGCATGGTCCGGGCGATCGGCGGGCACCTCGTCGGCATGTCCACCACGATCGAGGCGATCGCCGCGCGCGAGGCCGGCGCCGAGGTCCTGGGCATCTCCCTGGTCACCAATCTGGCCGCCGGCATGACCGGCGAACCGCTCAACCACGAAGAGGTCCTGGCCGCCGGACGCGCGTCCGCCGAGCGTATGGGCCGCCTGCTCACCCAGGTCCTGCCGCGCATCTGAGCGTGTGGGTCCGCCGGCCCGTGCGGACCCTTCCCGATCCCCTCCCGATCCCTTCCGCACCGAGGAGTCCGTGTTGAGCGACGTCATCGAGATCGCGCGCGCCTGGCTGGCCGAGGACCCGGACCCGGACACCCGGGCCGAACTCGAAGCGTTGCTCGATTCGGACGACCGGGAGGCTCTCGCCGACCGTTTCGCCGGCCTGCTCCAGTTCGGCACCGCCGGGCTGCGCGGCGAATTGGGCGCCGGGCCCAACCGGATGAACCGTGCCGTGGTCATCCGCGCGGCGGCCGGCCTGGCCGGCTACCTCAAGAGCGTGTACGTCACCGACACCGCCGCGCCCGCCGCGACCCGCAACGCGGTGGTGATCGGGTTCGACGCGCGGCACAAGTCCGACGTGTTCGCCCGGGACACCGCCGCCGTCATGGAGGCCGCCGGGCTGCACGCGCTGCTGTTGCCCCGGCCGCTGCCCACCCCGGTGCTCGCCTACGCGATCCGGCATCTGGGCTGCGTCGCCGGGGTGATGGTCACCGCGAGCCACAACCCGCCGCGCGACAACGGCTACAAGGTCTACCTCGGCGACGGGTCGCAGATCGTGCCGCCCGCCGACGCGGAGATCGCCGCGCACATCGCCGCCGTGCGCTCCCTGGCCGATGTACCGCTCGCCGAGGACGGGTGGGAGACGCTGAGCGAGGCGGTGATCGACTCCTACCTCGACCGCGCGGTGTCCGTGGTCGACCCGGCCGGACCGCGCGACGTGCGGATCGTGCACACCGCGATGCACGGCGTGGGCACCACCGTGATGCTCGGCGCGTTCGACCGCGCGGGCTTCGCCGACGTCCGAACGGTGCCCGAACAGGCGGACCCGGACCCGGACTTCCCGACCGTGGCGTTCCCCAACCCGGAGGAGCCCGGGGCGATGGACCTGGCGTTTCGCACCGCGCTCGCCGAGGACGCCGACCTGGTGATCGCCAACGACCCGGACGCCGACCGGTGCGCGGTGGCGGTCCCGGACCCGGCCGCGGCGGGCGGCTGGCGGATGTTGCGCGGCGACGAGGTCGGCGCGCTGCTCGGCGCCGAGGTGGCCCGCCGGGGAACCGACGGCGTGCTGGCCACGACCATCGTGTCCTCCTCGCTGCTCGGCGCGATCGCCCGGGACAACGGCATCGGGTACACCGAGACGCTGACCGGCTTCAAGTGGCTGGCACGGGTGCCGAACCTGGCGTTCGCGTACGAGGAGGCGCTGGGCTACTGCGTCGACCCGGCCGGGGTGTGCGACAAGGACGGCGTCACAGCCGCGCTGATGCTGGCCGAACTCGCGGCCGGCGCCAAGCGGGACGGCCGCACGCTTCCCGCGGTGCTGGACGAGATCGCCACCCGATACGGCCTGTACGCGACCGACCAGTATTCGGTGCGGGTGGATCGCCTCGACCTGATCGCCGACGCGATGCGACGCCTGCGTACCGAGCCGCCGCACACGCTCGGCGGCCTCGCCGTGGTCGGCGTCGACGACCTGCTGAACCCGCCGGCAGCCGACCTGCCGCCGACCGACGGCCTGCGCTACACGCTGGCCGGGGACGGTGCGGACCTGCTCGCGGGTCGGGTGGTGGTCCGCCCGTCCGGAACCGAGCCCAAGCTCAAGGCGTATCTCGAAGTCGTGGTCGACCCGAAGCGGATCGCCACGATCGGCGTGGCGGCCGCCCGTGCGGCGGCGGACGCGGCGTTGGCGGCCCTGAAGCGGGACTTGGCCACGACGCTGGGCATCTGAGCACGGACGTTTGATCGAACCACCGGCGAACGGGCCGGTGGACATGCGTGGGGCGGGGGCGCCCCACCGGGGGCCCCCCCCCGGCGAATAATAAAAAAAAACAGCCCCACAAAAAAAAAAAAAAATAGGTTTGAGGGAAA